>QHVP01000493.1 GCA_003222295.1 Acidobacteriota bacterium
GCCGCGAGCTCCTGGCCCGGCGCCGCCTCTTCGTCGAGACGGACGCGCCTTCGACGGTGGTCGCGCGCGACGTGCTCGACGACGTCGAGGAGATGTTGCGCGAGGTGGCCGCCCTCGATGCCTGTGCGCGGCCACAGGACCTGGAGGCGATCCGCGGCGAGATCGCGCGGCGGCACCTCCTCATGAAGATCGATCTCGTGACACGGGAGCTGCAGGGATGACGAGGGTTGCCCTCCGGGGCCGGAGCGCCGGGGTCCTGCTGATGACGGCGCTGGCGCTGGGAGGGAGCGGGGTGCCCGTGTGGGCGCAGGCGGACGCGGTGCGCCTGAGCACGGCCAAGACGCTTTTCTTCGATCGCAAGTACGCGGAGGCGCGACAGGCCTGGGAGGCCGTGCGGGCGTCGGCCAAGGGCGTGGAAGCGGAGGCGCCCACCTACTGGGTCGCTCGCTGCAGCGA
>QHVP01000495.1 GCA_003222295.1 Acidobacteriota bacterium
GATCGATCCTCCGATCCCGATCGCGAGCCCGGTTGCGGTGAGAAGGAATCCGCGGCCCATGACCAGCCGGAGGACGTCGCGGTGCTGCGCGCCCAGGGCGACGCGCACGCCGATCTCCCGCGTCCGCTGGGCGACGCTGAAGGCGATCACTCCGTAGAGTCCGATCGCGGCCAGGACGAGCGCGGCCGCGGCGAAGGTGCCGAGGAGCAGCATCGTGAAGCGCGGCTGCGCGAGATCCGCGGAGACGTAGTCGCGCATGGCCCGGATCTCCGCGACCGGCTGGCTGGGGTCGATCTCCCGCACCTGTGCCGCCATGACGCCGGCAATGGCCGCGGGATCTCCCGCCGTGCGGGCGACGATCGTGAGCTGTCGCCCGGGATCCTGCGGGAACCAGAAGTAGGTCGTCGGTTGTGGACGCGCGGCCATTCCGATCCAGTGCACGCTCCCCACCACAGCGTCGCGCCAGCTCCTCGTCGATGACGACCACGGGCCGGGTCTTCTCGGTATCGCCCGCACCCGGGAGACGCCCGCGCCGGAGCGGAATGCCCATGGCTTGGAAGTAGTCACCTCCCACGATACTGGTCCACGAGCTCGGCCGCTCTCCGCCAGGCGGTGCCGGGCGACCCTCGATCTCGAAGAAGTCCGCGTTTCCGGTAAGCGTCAGGGGCAGGTAGTCGGCGATGCCCACCGCGCGTACTCCGGGCAGGCTCTGGACTCGCTCGACCAGCTCGCGCGTGAAGACACGGATCCGATCACCCGTCTCGTCTCGAGAAGCCGGGAGCGTGGTGCGCATGGTGAGGACCTGATCCGCTCGGAATCCGGGATCCACGCGGCTCAGCTCCCGGAAGCTGCGACCGAGAAGGCCGGCACCGGCGAGGAGGACGAGCGCGAGCGCGACCTCCCAGACGATGAGGGCGCCTTCGAGGCGATTCCGGCGGCGGCCCGCCGAGGAGCCGCGCGCGGCCTCCCGCAGCGCGTCCTGCGGCGCCGATCGGGCCGAATGGATCGAAGGCACGAGCCCGAAGAGGACGGCGGTGGAGATCGTCAGCAGCGAGGCGAAGGCGAGGATCCGCAGGTCGACGTGGATCTCCCCCGTCCGCGGAAGATCGAGGCCCGCCGGGAGCGTGGCGACGAGGAGCGCCGTTCCCCATGTCGCGAGCGCGGTCCCCAGCGCGCCTCCGATCGAGGCGAGCACGAGGCTCTCCGTCAGGAGCTGCCGCACGAGTCGTCCCCCGCTCGCGCCGAGCGAGAGCCGGATGGCTAGCTCCGTCCGCCGCGTGGCGGCCCGGCTGAGCACGAGGTTCGCGACGTTGGCGCAGGCGATGAGCAGCAGGATCGCGACGGCTCCGAAGAGCACCAGGAGCGCGAGTCGCACGTCCTTCACCGTGGCTTCCTGGAGCGACATCACGAGCGCGCCCCAGCCACTACAGGGGGAGGGATGCTCGCCTCCGATACGGCGGGCGATCAGGGAAAGCTCCGATTGGGCCTGCCCGGGCGTGACTCCTCGAGCCAGGCGCCCCACCACGTTGAGGGATCCACCCAGGCAGGACCCATTTCCCGCGGCCAGCGCGAACGGCATCCAGATCTCGGCGTGCGAGTGGGACAGCTCGACCGTGCGGACGGTGAACCCTTCGGGCATCACGCCCACGATCGTGAAGCTCTTGCCGTCGAGCGTGATCGGCCGGCCGACGACGCCCGGATCGCCTCCATATCGCCGCCGCCACAACCCATGGCTCAAGACGACTTCGGACTCCACGTGACCCAGGGACGAGTCCGAGGTGAACGTCCGGCCCAGTAGCGCCGACGTGCCGAGCACGGCAAAGAAATTCGGCGTCACCCGGTCCGCGAGGACCTCGATGGCGTCTCCCCCACCCGTGAGGTTCGCGGGTTGATCGAACCATCCGGCCATGTCCTCGAACGTCCGGGTCTGGAGACGCCAATCATGGAGATAGTCCGGCGAGACCCGGGACCCGGCCGTCGTCCAGACAAAGGCAAGCCGCTGCGACTCGGCGAAGCGCAAGGGCCGCAGGAGCACGGTATCGACGAGGGTGAAGATCGCGGTCGTCCCGCCGATGGCGAGCGCGAGGGTCGCCACGACCACCGCGGTGAAACCCGGGGTGCGCCGCAACAGGCGCAGGGCGTAGCTCACGTCCTGCCGCAGGTCAATCATCGGTCCAGGCCCTTCGTGCTCACCCTACCGCATGTATGCTCGTCCCGTCCGGCGGACTGAGAGTCCGGGCCGGGAGGGCACCATGCTCGAGACCCTCATTGTCGTCCTGCTCGTTCTCTGGCTGCTCGGCTTTTTCGGGCGGCGGCGGATACCCCGGCTGCGCGCCGGCGGCAACCTGATACACCTGCTCCTGGTGATCATCCTGGTGCTGATCGTGGTGCGGCTGCTGTAAGGAGACCGTGCGCGGCGCTCAGCGGAGAACACTCCGCCCGGGTCTAGACGGTGACGTGCTGCCGCAGCCACTTGACCAGCGGCGCCGTGTCGGTGATCACGCGGTCGATGCGCCCACGCGCCTTCGCGCTCGCCAACCAGGCGGCGGGAGCGAACCGCCGCCCCGCGAAGAGGTCCTTCATCTTCAGCAGATCGATCCGCGGGTGATCGGGGGCATAGCCCCGCGGCGCGGACGACAGCGTCTCGTGCGAGCCGACTTCGTAGCCGCGGCGCCGCAGCGTCCTGACGATCGCCTGGATCTGCCGTCCCGCCGTGTCGTCGTCGATGGCCGCCCGGAAACGCTGGAGGGCGCCGGGGTCGGGTCCATAGAAGCCCCCGCCCACGAAGAGACCCTCCGGAACCGGAAGTCGCGGTTGATGCGCGAGATCTTGGCCTTGCCCAGCCGTGGTTCGAGCTCCGCCACCAGCGCCTGCATCGGGGCGCGGCAGGCGCGCTCGTAGACGTCCTTGTGGGCGAGAAACCAGCCCCGGTTGTTGTGGGCGGCGAGCTCACGTAAGAACTCGAGGCTCTCCGGCGGGAATCCCTCGAATCGCTCGTCCATCTGGACCTCGCCCACGAGGTTGATCCTATACCGCGTCCGGGATTCGGCCGCCGACGAGCGGTCAAGGAGGGCGGTTCGGCGGATACTCTTCTCAGGGACCTGAACAGGAGGACGTATGAGGCTGACGACCATCATCATACTCGCTGGGATCACCGCGACCACGTCCGTGGCCGCCCCCGTGATGGCCCAGGAACGGACGCACCTTTCCGGAGCCGCCGCGCTCAAGGGTATCGCCCCGCTTCTCTACGACCACTTGGAGGAGGCCGCCATCCAGCGCGCCTTCCGCTCCGTGCTCAACCGCGAGCCGACCGGCAGCGAGCTCCGGCGGTATCTCACGCTCATGGAGGAGAACAACTGGACGGAGGCGGACGTCCGCCGCGACCTCGGCAGCCGCACCGACTACCAGCGCTACTCCACCAACCGCCGCGGCATGAGGCCGGATGCCATCGTGCGACGGGCCTACCAGGACATCCTCGGCCGCGACCCCGACCCGGAGGGCATGCGGACGTATCGAAGCAACATCATCGACAGGGGCTGGTCGGAGCAGGATGTGCGCGAAGCGCTGCGCAACAGCCCCGAGTACGCCTCCGGCGGCGCGCGCACGGCCTCCGCGGACCGCATCATCCGCCGTGCCTATCAGGACATCCTCGGCCGTGAGCCCGATCCCGGCGGCCTCGAGACCTACCGCCGCAACATCATCGAGCGGGGTTGGGACGAGCAGGACGTCCGCACCGCGCTGCGCCGCAGCCAGGAGAGGCGCGAAGTGGTGAGGGGGCAGAGGAACCTCAGCGACGCCGAAGCGGCCGACATCGTTCGCCGCGCGTACCTGTCCGTGCTTGACCGCGAGCCCGATGCGAACGGCATGAGGGACTACAAGGCCCGCATCCTGAACGATCGCTGGACCGAGCAGCAGGTGGTGAACGCCCTGCGCAACAGCGACGAGTACCGGTCCAAGCACTGATCGCCCGGCTCGGGCGGGGTGACTAGGACGGAGCGGCGAGGGCGACCGTGGCCGGCCGGGGCGGGAAGCCGAGCTTGCGATCGAACTCGCGGTGCAGCAGCCAGAGGTTCACGCACGTCTGGATCGCGACCGACGCCAGGGACACGTACCAGACGTGCCGCATCTGGAACCCCGGCTGCCGGGCCAGGGCGTAGGCCGGGACCGCGAACAGCAGCAGACGCGTCAGCGAGCTGCCGAGCGGAGGCAGCGTGTTCCCCATCCCCTGGAACACGCTCGAGCTGACGAACACGACGCCGCTCGCGACGAAGTTCCAGCTGATGATGCGCAGGTACTCCGCCCCGAAGGCCACCACGGCCGGATCGCGGTTGAAGACGCGGATCATGGCGTCGGGCGCGATGTGGCAGAGGAGGGTCAGGACCAGCATCACGGCCGCGGCCATGCCCGCCGCGGAATAGAAGGCCTGCCGCACCCGCGGTCCCAGCCGGGCTCCGAAGTTCTGGCCGGCCACGGGTGCCGTCGCGAAGGCGATGGCCACCGCGGGCAGGAACAGGGACTGCATCACCCGCACTCCGATCCCGAACCCGGCCTGGGCGGCGGCGCCGAAAGGCCGGAGGATGTCGTACACGAGGATCATGTAGACGAACATCAGGGCGAACTCGCCGCCCGCGGGAAGGCCGATGCGCAGCATCTCCCACCACATCCGGGGCTGGGGCCGCCAGTCCACGGCGCGGAAGCGCATCGGGCTCGCCGGCCGGCGGAAGTAGGTGGTGAAAGCCACGCACCCGATCGCGACGGCGACGAGCGAAGCGAGGCCGGCACCGGCGACGCCGAGCGGCCGACCCGTCACCCATCCGAACATCAGCGTCGGCGCGAGCACGATGTTGGCGATGACGGTCCCGATCTGGATCGCGGTGGGCACCTTGATGTCGCCCACCCCGCGCAGGGCCGCGCTCATGGCGACGAGCGGGAACTGGAGGAACAGCGCCGGGATGAACCAGTCCTGGTACTGGACACCGAGGGCAGCGGTGGCGGCGTCGGCGGCGAGCCATCGGCAGTAGGCATGCCGCAGCGCGAACACGGCCAGGCCGAAGGTGAGGCCGACGAGGTTCGACAGCACCAGGGCCTGGTTGAACAGCCGCTCGCCCCGCCGGCGGTCCTGGCCGCCCATCGCTTGCGCGATGAGCGCGGTCGCGCCCACGCCGAGCGACTGGGTGAGGGCGAGCACGAGCATCATCAGGTTCCCGCCCAGGGCCACCCCCGCGATGGCCTCCTTCCCCAGCTTGCCCACGAAGTAGAGATCGGCCAGGAAGTACAGGGTCTGGAACGTCGTGCTCATCGCGATGAAGAGCGAGAGCTGCAGGATGTGCCCGGCCACCGGTCCCTTCGTGAGGTCCTTCATCTCCCCATCCTCCCGAAGGCGCATCCTACGCCTCGGCGAGCCCCTCCGCGCCCGGGGGCGAACGTGTCATGAAGTTGACAGCCGGCGCCTTCGGCCCTACATTCCTTGCCAACGACATGCTGCGGACACGGGCGACGACCCCGGCGGGCTCCATCGCGATGCGGGGCATTCGCATTTGCGTGGGGGCCTGCCCCGCCGGCTAGCGCACCAGCCCGAGCGGCGGCAACGAGGCCCCCGGCGAAAGCCGCGGGGCCTTTTGTTTTTCGGCGCTCGGCCATAGGAGAAGCGATGGGCCACATCACGGGTCTCAAATGCAAGGAGTGCGGGCGAAGCTGGCCCAAAGAGCCGATCGCCGCCTGCGCGGAGTGTTGG
>QHVP01000496.1 GCA_003222295.1 Acidobacteriota bacterium
GCTGTGCCCCATCACCCACGAAGGCTCGATCCCCCAGCTCCGCCAGAGAGATACCAGCGCGTACTCGAGCGCGAACAGCGCGGGCTGCGTGTAGGCCGTCTCCCCCAGAAGCCCTTCGTCCCCGGACTCGGGGTACATCGCCTCGAGCAGAGGCCGGGCCAGCTCTCCGCACAAGATCTCCTCGCACCGCTCCAGCGCCTTTCGAAACGTCGGCTGCGTCTCGAACAGGACCCGGCCCATCCCCGCGTACTGCGACCCCTGGCCGGTGAAGAGGAACGCCACCTTCGGACGCTCCGAGCCTTCAACCTGGGCCGTGGCCGCTGCTTCCGCGGGCTGCCCGGCCGCGGCCGCGGACAACCGCTCGCGCGCCTCCGCGGTCGAACCGGCAACGAAGGCGAGACGGTGAGACAGGTGGGCGCGGCCCGCGTTGGCGGTGAAGGCCACGTCGGGGAGCGCGTCCGCCTCTTCCGTCGTCAGCCGCGACGCCCAGCGCCCCGCCAACGTCCTCAACGCCTCCTCGCTCTTCGCGGACAGCGTGAGCAGATGGAGAGGCCGATCGAGCGCGACCGCCGCGCGCGCGGGCGCCGGGGCCGCTTCCAGGACGAGATGGACGTTCGTACCGCTGAAGCCGAACGAGCTGACCCCCGCGATCCGACGCCCATCCGGCCACGGCCTGCGCGCGGTCGGGACCGTCACCGGCAGCTCCGCCCATGGGATGTGGGGGCTGGGCACCCGGAAGTGGAGGTGGGCCGGAATCTCTTCGTGGCGGAGGGACAACACCAGCTTGATGAGTCCCGCGACGCCGGCGGCCGCCTCGAGGTGGCCGACGTTCGTCTTGACCGAGCCCACGAGGAGGGGGCGATCCGCGCTCCGACCCTGGCCGAGCACCGCGCCGAGCGCCTGCATCTCGATGGGATCGCCGAGCGACGTACCGGTGCCGTGCGCCTCGACGTAGGCCACCTCCTCCGGCGTTACGCCGGCGAGTCCCAGGGCGTCGCGCAGGAGCGCCTGCTGGGCCGGGCCATTGGGAGCGGTCAGGCCGCTGCTGGCGCCGTCCTGGTTGATCGCGCCGCCGCGGATCACGGCCAGCACGAGGTCGCGGTCGGCGACGGCGTCGGAGAGGCGCTTCAGGACCACCAGGCCGCATCCCTCGCCTTCCCCGAAACCTTCGGCCCCGGCGTCGAAAGTCCTGCACCTTCCGTCGCGCGCCAGCATCCGCGACTTCGCGAAGGTGACGCTGTTCTCGGGAGCCAGGGCGAGATGCACGCCTCCGGCCAGCGCCATGCGCGACTCTCTCGACCGGAGGCTCTGACAGGCGAGATGGACGGCCACCAGCGACGAGGAGCAGGCGGTGTCGACCGACATGCTCGGCCCTTGCAGGCCGAGGACGTAGGACAGACGGCCGGAGGCGACGCTGTGAGCGGCGCCCGAGGCCCGGTAGGCGTCGATCCAGCCGAGGTGTCCCTCCGCCCTCAGCAGCAGCGTGGCGTAGTCGGAGCTGGCGATTCCGATGAAGACCCCGGTCCGGCTTCCGGCGAGGCGATCCGGAGCCTGGCCGGCGTTCTCGAGCGCCTCCCACGCCACCTCGAGAAGCAGCCGCTGCTGCGGGTCCATGCTGACGGCCTCGCGCGGGGCAATGCCGAAGAACTGCGGGTCGAAACCGTCCACCGCCCCGATGAAGCCGCCCTGCCGCGTGTACATCTTGCCCGGGGCATCGGGGTCGGGATCATAGTAGGCGTCCACGTCCCAGCGATCGGGGGGAATCTCGGTGATCGCGTCTCCGCCCTCGTGGAGGAGCCGCCAGAACGCCTCCGGGTCCGCCCCTCCCGGGAAGCGGCAGGCGAGGCCGATGAGCGCGATCGGCTCGGCGCGCGCCCGCTCCATCGCATCGAGGCGCGATTGCATCTCCTCCAGGGCGAGGAGAGCGCGCTTGAGCGGCGACAGCGCGGCGGGCTCGCGGGCGGGTGTCGTCACCGCTCGAGTCTCTCGAGTCTCTGGAGGAGCAACGCTTCCGCTTCTTCCTCCGAGAGCCGGGCCAGCGCGGCGACCGCGGAGGAGTCCGCATCGTCAGCATCCGGCCGCAGGCTCGCGGCGGGAGAAGGGCTGCGCTCCAGTACGTCTCCGCCGAGGTACGACGCGATGTCCTCGATGCTCGGGTGATCGAAGACGAGGGTGGCCGGAAGCCTGCGCGTCAGACCGAGGCCGGTGGCGAGCCGGTCCCGCAGCTCCACCGCCATGAGCGAGTCGAAGCCGAGGTCCATCAACCGGTGGCGGCGATCCACGGACTTCGAGGGTTCGAGCCTCAGCACCTGGACCACCGTCTCGCGGACGAACTCCAGGAGGATCTCCTCGCCCTGCCCGGGCGGCGCTTCCTCGAGTCGCGTCCGCAGCTCCGCGGCGCGCTCCGCCGCGTCGTCGCCGTTGCCCGCAACCGCCAGGAGCCCTTCGCGGTCCGGAAGCAGGAGTGCACTTCGCACGATCGTCGAAGTCGCGGACGGAGGCGTACGTGCCACGAGCACGTGGAGCCCCAGCACCTCTGCCGGCGACCCGGCGTCGGGAAGGGCGACGAAATCGACGAACCCGCGGTCTTGCAGCAGGTCCTGCCACGCCGCCGAGGGCAGCAACGGGCTGCTCCGCCGGATCTCGTCCTCGAACTGCTGCCAGCCCTCGATGAGCCCGGTGGTGATGTCCAGCCAGGCGGGATGGGCCGTCGTCTCCGACAGGAGAAGGATCCCTCCTGGAGTGAGGAGGGAGCGGGCGTAGTCGAGGGCCCGTTCCAGGTCGGCCGCGGCGTGGATGACGTTGGCCGCCACGACGACGTCGAAGCTCTCCGCGGGATAGCCCTGCTCCGCGGGGTCCCGCCCGATGTCGAGCAGGCCGTAACGCACGAAGGGGAACGCTCCCAGCTTCGAGCGGGCGCGGGCGAGGAACACCTCGGAGACGTCGGTGAAGACGTATTCGGTGCGCGCGGGCATCAGCGCCGGCAGCAGGGCGGAGGTCGTGCCGCCGGTGCCGGCCCCCAGCTCCAGGACCCGCAGCTTCGGCCCGCCGGCCAGGGCCGCGCCGGCCGCTCCCACCACCGCGGCCGCGATTTCGTTCACGTAGCGGGCGGCGGGCGAGGCCTGGTAGAGGGCCTCCGCCACCTCGAAGCTGCCGCCGGGGAAGAGGGTCTCGAGCGGACTCTCCTTGCCCGTGACGACATCCGCAATCATCGATCCGCAGCGCTCCACGTACGCGCGGAGGACGGGCGGTTCCCCCGAGCTCTCGGCTTCCGCCCACAGCGTTTCCGGCGCGGGTGTGGACAGCGGCGCGGGAGCGATGAATCGCTCGCCCTCCTCGCGGAGCAGGCCGTCGGCGGCGAGCTTCCGCAGCCAACGGGTGAGAAGCTTGCCGTAGATGGGAAGGATCCCGGCACGTTCGCGCAGACTCTCGACCGAATACGCCTCACCGGCCTCGCCGTAGACGCCCAGTTGGCGCAGCGCGGACGCGACATAGGCGGTGGTCAGGAGGTCGAGGAACGCAAGCCTTTTCGGCTGGGCGGCGAGATCGAGGTCGAAGGGGGCCTGGCGCGCCTGACGGCGCCCGGCGCCGATGGCGTGCTCGAAGGCGCGCGCGTGCGCGACGTTCGCCTGCTCCGTCTCCCGCTCCTCCACCCAGTACCGCTGGCGCTCGAACGGGTAGGTCGGCAGGACCACCTTCCGCCGCGCGCCATCGCGGTCGAAGCCGGTCCAATCCACGGGCGCACCGAAGGCGTAGAGGCGGGAGAGGCTCTCCAGCATCTGCGACCAGTCGTCGCGCCCCCTGCGCAGCGAAGGCAGCCACACGGCGAAGGCGTCGGGCACACAGCGCCGGCCGAGGGCGAGAAGCACCGCCCGTGGTCCGATCTCCACGAACACCCTGGAGCCGAGCGCCTGCAGCGTGCCCATCCCGGCGGCGAACTGCACGGGCTCGCGGAGGTGACGGCGCCAGTATCTGGCCGACGCCACGTCTTCGGTGGCGAGGCGGCCGGTGAGGTCGGAGACCAGCGTGAGCCGTGGCGTCGCGTAGACCACGTTGCGCGCCTCGGACTCGAAGGCCGAAAGCACCGGGTCCATGAGTGCGGAGTGGAAGGCGTGGGAGACGGCCAGCGGCTCGCTGCGAACGCCCTCGGCGGCGAGAGCCGCACACACGGCGCGCACGGACGCGCACGGACCGGAGATCACCGTGTCGTCGGGACCGTTGAGAGCGGCCAGCGAGACCCCCGCCCCCTGGGCGTCCACCACCGCACGCACCCGGGACGCGTCGACAGAAACGGCCGCCATCTGGCCGCCCGCCGGCAGGCTCTGCATGAGGCGGCCGCGGGCCGCCACGAGCGTCAGCGCATCTTCCCAGGAGAAGACGCCCGCCACGCACGCGGCGACGTACGCGCCGACGCTGTGGCCCAGGACCGCGCCGGGCTCGAGACCCCAGCTCCGCCACAGCTCACTCAGCGCGTATTCCACGGCGAACAGCGCCGGCTGCGCATACTGCGTCTCGTCTATCGGTGTCGCCTCGCCCGCCTCCGGGTAGAGGACGGAGCAGAGCGGCCGCTCCAGGAGCGGGCGGAGCCGATCCTCGCAGCGCAACATCGTTCGCCGAAAGGTCGGCTGCGTCTCGTACAGCCGGCGTCCCATCCCGGCATACTGCGAGCCCTGGCCGGTGAAGAGGAAAGCCACCTCGGGCCGCTCGGAAACATGGAGCCGGCCGCGCGCGACGCCGGCGACCTCCGGGGCACCCGCGGCCACCGCCTGCAACCGCTCCCTCGCCTGATCCGCCGTCTCGGCCACCACCGCCAGCCGGTGGCCGAAATGCGATCGCCCGGTGTTGGCGCTGAAGGCCACATCGGCGAGGGAGACCGCGGGCTCCGCGGCCAGGCGATCCGCCATGCGCTGGGCCACCGAGACCAGCGCCTCCTCACTGCGAGCCGAAAGCGCGAGGAGGTGAAGAGGGCGGTCGGCTTCCGGTCGCGCCGGCGCGGGCGCGGGAGCGGCTTCGACGATGACGTGGGCGTTGGTTCCCGTGAAGCCGAAAGAACTGATCCCGGCGATCCGACGATCGTAGGCCGCCGGCCAGGGTATCAACCGCGTGGGCACGGTCACGGGCAGCTCGGCCCACCGGATGTGCGGGTTGGGCTCGTGGAAATGGAGGTGCGGCGGGATCTCCCCGTGCTGGAGGGCGAGCACGACCTTGATGAGGCCCGCGACTCCCGCCGCCGACTCGAGGTGACCGAGATTGGTCTTCACGGAGCCGACGACGAGGGGACGGTCCGTGGGGCGGCCGGCGCCGAGGGCGGAGCCCAGGGCCCGCATCTCGATGGGATCGCCGAGGGAGGTCCCGGTACCGTGGGCCTCCACGTAGCCCACCTGGGCGGGCGCGAGCCCGGAGGCGGCCAGCGCCCGGCGGATGAGGTTCTCCTGCGCGAGGCCGTTGGGCACGGTGAGACCGCCGCTGCGGCCGTCCTGGTTCACGGCGGTGCCGCGGATCACGGCGAGGATGCGGTCACGGTCCGCGACGGCATCGTTCAGTCGCTTGAGCACGACGACCCCGCATCCCTCGCCGCGCACATAGCCGTCCGCGGCGGCGTCGAATGTCTTGCAACGCCCGTCCGGGGCGAGCATCCGTGCCTTGCAGAAGATGACATGGGCGTACGGGTTCAACACGACGTTCACCCCGGCCACGAGGGCCAGGCGGCACTCCTGGTTGCGCAGGCTCTGGCAGGCCAGGTGCACCGCCACCAGGGACGAGGAGCAGGCGGTGTCGAGAGAGACGCTCGGTCCCTGGAGGCCCAGGACGTACGAGAGCCGTCCCGCGGCCGCGCTCATGGAGTTCCCGCTTCCGAAGTAGGCATCCAGGCTGGCGGTGTCGACGCCCTTGTTCGCGTAGTCGTTGGTGCCGATCCCCACGAACACGCCGGTCTCGCTGTCGAGCAGCTTATCCGCCGCCTGACCGGCGTCCTCCAGCGCTTCCCAGGCCACCTCGAGGAGGAGCCGCTGCTGGGGGTCCATGTTGTGGGCTTCGCGCGGGGAGATGCTGAAGAACCGGGGATCGAAACGATCGATGTCCCTGAGGAACGATCCATGCCGCGCGTACATCTTCCCGGGCGCATCGGGGTTGGGATCGTAGTAGGCGTCGACGTCCCAGCGGCTGGGCGGCACCTCGGTGACGGCATCGACGCCGTCACGCAGGAGCCGCCAGAACGAGTCCGGATCGTCGCCACCCCCGGGGAAGCGGCAGCCCATGCCCACGACCGCGATCGGCTCCGTCCGCGCGCGCTCCGCCTTGTCCAGTCGCGACCTCATCTCGCGCAACTCGACGATCGCCCGCTTGAGCGGAGAGAGATCGTCCATGCCCGGCTTGATGGTCACTCCGAGATCGCCTTCCGATTGGCGTCCAGCTCCTGGAGAAGCAGCGCCTCCGCCTCGACCTCGGACAGGCTCTCGAGCTCGGCGAGGACCGCGGAACGCTGCGCGGCGTCGCGCTCTGCTTCCTCCGCCGCCTCCCGTTGCTCCTCCTCGTCCACCTCCGGCTCCAGGCCGAACACCTCCGTGGCGAGGTAGCCGGCGATCGCCTCCACGGTGGGATAGTCGAAAGCC
This sequence comes from Acidobacteriota bacterium, assembly GCA_003222295.1. GTDB lineage: Bacteria > Acidobacteriota > Vicinamibacteria > Fen-336 > Fen-336 > AA29. Next base: position 6,612 of record QHVP01000496.1, read on the forward strand.
AGGGTGGAGGACAGGGGGCGGCCGGTGGCGGCCTGGAGGCGATTCCGCAGCTCCACGGCCATGAGCGAATCCATGCCCAGGGCCTGGAAGCCCTGCCGGTCGTCCAGTGGCTGCGACGAGTCGAGGGCCAGGACCTTGAGCACCTGCTCGCGCACGTGAGCGAGCACGACGCGCCGTCGCTTGCTCGGCGGGGTCCCTTCCAGCCGCTTGCGCAGCTCTCCCGCCGCCGCCGCGGAGCGCGCAGACGTTCCCGGCCGCACCTCGCGGGCCACCTCGGCGAACAGCCGCGGCTCGGACCCGGCCTCGAACTGAGCCAGGAAGCGGGGCCATTGGACGGGCAGGACCGTCACCTGCGCGAGCCCGGAGCCGATCACGCGCTCCAGGATCGCCATGCCCTCGTCCGGAGGAATGGGAGACAACCCCACGTCCGCCCAGCGCCGCTGATCGTGCCCGCCGAGAGAGGCGGCCATCCCGTTGTCACTCCACGGACCCCAGTCGATGCTCAGGGCCGGCTTGCCCACGGAGCGGCGATGGTGCGCCAGGCCGTCGAGGAAGGCGTTGGCCGCGCCGTACGCGCCCTGGCCCGCGGAGCCCAGCACGCCGGCCGCGGAGGCGAACATCACGAAGAAGTCGAGCTTCGTGCCCTCGGTCGCCCGGTGCAGGTTGAAGCCCCCGATCACCTTCGGCTCGAGAACGCCCTCGAATCGCGACCAGGTCTGCTGCGACAACACGCCGTCGTCGAGCACGCCCGCGGCGTGCACGATCCCGCGTAGCGGCGGCATCTCCGAGGCGATCATGGCCATCACGCGGTTGACGTCGTCCTCACGCGCCACGTCCGCGGAGGCCACCCTGATTTCGGCCCCGCCTTGCGCGCACTCCGCGATCACCTTCCTGGCCTCCGCCGTGGGTTCCCGCCGTCCGACCAGCACCAGGTGCGACGCTCCTCGCTCCACCAGCCACCGGGCCACGCGCAGGCCGAGGCTGCCCAACCCACCGGTGACGAGGTACGTCGATCCACCGCGCGGCGAGGCGCCTTCCACTCCGTCGTCGTGGTGCATCAGCACCACCTTCCCGATGTGCTTGGCCTGCGCCATGTGGCGGAAGGCATCCGGGGCCGACTCCAGCGGGAACTCCCGGCGACGCAGCGGCTTGAGGTGCCCGGCGGCGAAGTCCGCGAGCAGACCCGTGAGCATCTCCTGGATCCGGTCGGGCTCCACCGATCCCAGGTAGATCGGGATATAGGAGACGTCCGCCCTCGCCGCCTTCATCTGCTCGGGGCTCCAGATACCGGCCTTGCCGATCTCCAGGAACCGGCCTCCTCGGCGAAGCACGCCGAGGCTCTTCGGAATGAAGTCGCCGGTGAGCGAGTTCAAGACGAGGTCCACTCCCTCGCCCGCGCTCTCGTTCATCACCGCTTCCGCGAACGACAAGGAGCGCGAGTCCATCACGTGAGCCACTCCGAGCGACTTGAGATAGGCCCGCTTCTCGTCGCTGCCCGCCGTGGCGAAGACCTCCGCGCCCACGCGATGCGCCACCTGGATCGCGGCCAGACCCACTCCTCCGGCTCCCGCGTGGATCAACACCCGCTCTCCGGCCTTCATTCGCCCGAGCTCGCTGAGCGCGTACTCCGCGGTCAGGAAGGTGACCGGGATGGTCGCCGCCTCCCCGAGGGCCATCCCTTCCGGAATGGGGGCCACGAGGGCCGCCGGAACCGTGACGTAGGTCCGGAAGGTGTCCGGTGCCATCGCGACCACGGGCCGGCCGACCTCGAGACCGCGCACTCCCTCCCCCACTGCCGAGATCCGGCCCGCGCACTCGCTTCCCAGCGGTCCCGGCGGCCCTTCGTAGACCCCGAGGGCATTCAGGACGTCCCGGAAATTCAGACCCGTCGCGACGACCCGGATCTCCACTTCCCCCGCGGCCGGGGCCCTTCGCGTGGCCGGCTGCAAGCGCAGCTCGTCGAGGATGCCCGGGACTCCCACCTCCAGCGCCACGGGCGGCTGGCCCGCAGACGGTGCGCCTCCGGACATGGCCGACGGGGCGGCCGCGCACCGCACGAGCCGCGCCCGATGACGCCGCCCGGCGCGATAGGCGATCCGGTCTTCCCGATCGTGAGTAGCGATCTCAGCCCACAGAGCGGCGGCGTGCTCCTCCACCTCCTCCGTCATGGGGTCGAGGTCGACGCTCGCGCAGCGGAGCTCGGGGTGCTCGGTCGCGATCGTGCGCGCGAGCCCACCGGCGGCCGCGTGTACGGGCGCGACGGGCGCACCGCCCACTGCCTGGCCGCCCCGCGTCACCACCCACAGACGTGGCGCAGCCGCACCCTTGGCCGAGGCCAGCGCCCGGACCAGGTGGAGGAGACTTCCGCAGGAGGTACGCATCGCGTCGCGCAGGTATGATCCGCTCGCGAGACCGCCTTCCTCGTCGAGGCTCCAGAGGTGCAGCACGCCGCGTACCGGCATCTCGCCGCCGTTCAGGAGCTCACGGTAGAGGCGCTCGAAGTTCTCGGGCTGCGTGGGATCGACGCGAACGGTCCCTTCGTTGCCCGACCGCAGGTAGGCGTCGCCGGGGCGGACGAGGATGCAGCGCTCGCCGCGCGCCGTCAGCTTTCGGCCCAGGCTTGCTCCCACCCCGCCGTGGTCGGCGAAGACGAGCCAAAGACCTGATGGGCTGGGCTCGGTGACACGACCTTCATGAGCCTCGTCGGGAGACCAGGCCAATTCGTAGAGCCACTCGCGGCCCTCCGACTGCTGCGCGCCGCGGAGCGACTGCTTGCTCGCGCGACGGAGGTGGAGTCCTTCCACTTCGGCCACGACTTCGCCGGCCGCGTCGAAGAAGTGCACGTCGGCGCTGAGGGTCGCGGCGCCGGTCTCCGAGCTCGTCCGGACGTGAGCCCAGGCGGGACGGCGCCCGCCGCCGGTCAGTCGATCGAGGCCGACGGGCAGGTAGACGTGTTCGGCATCGCCGTTCGCGCCCTGCGGCTGGGCGGCGCCGAGCAGCTGGAAGCCGGCGTCGAGCAGCACCGGATGGACACCGTACGCCTCGTCACCGTCAGAGATCGCCGAGGGAAGATCGAGGCGTCCCAGCGCTTCGCCCTGACCACTCCACAGCTCCGCGATGGCCTGGAAGCGGGGACCGAACTCGATGCCGGATTCCCGGAGGGCGTCGTAGTACGCTGCGACCGGCATCGCCACGGAGCAGCGCTCCCGTATCGCGGCCAGCGGTTCCGGCGCGCCCTTCGTCAGCTCCGCATCGGAAGCGTTCCGCAGCGTCGCGGCCGCATGAAGATGCCAGCGCTCGGGCTCCGAGTCGCCGGAGGCGGCTCGGCTGAAGACCTGGAAGCGCGACGGCTCGCCGTCCTCCGGTGTGACGATCACCTGCACGGGACGCTCACTTCCGGACACGAGCATGAGCGGCTCCGAGACGGAGACGTTCTCGACGACGTGAGGCCCGCGCCCGAGCGTCTGGGCCGCGGCGGCCAGACCCATCTCCAGGTACACCGCCGCCGGCACCACCACGTTTCCGTACACGCGGTGGTCGGAAAGGAAGGGCAGCGCGCCTTCGTCGATGCGGGCGTCGAAGAGCACGTCTTTCAAGGCCGACGACACCC
>QHVP01000497.1 GCA_003222295.1 Acidobacteriota bacterium
GCGTACCAGTGGAACTCGTCCATGACCACGTCGTCCACGTCCGCGCGGTCGCCGTCGCGCAGGGAGATGTTGGCCAGGACCTCCGCCGTGCAGCAGAGGACGGGCGCGTCGCGATTGACGGTGGCATCACCCGTGGAGAGGCCGACGTTCTCGGGACCGAGCTCCCGGCAGAGGGCCATCCACTTCTCGTTGACGAGCGCCTTGATGGGGGACGTGTAGACGGAGCGCCGCCCGTGCGCGAGGGATGCGAAGTGCAGGGCGGACGCGACGAGCGTCTTGCCCGACCCGGTCGGCGTGTTGAGGATGACGTTCTTGCCTTCGAAGAGATCGAGGATCGCCTCTTCCTGGGCCGGGTAGAGGTCGAGCCATCGTTCGGGTTATAGTGTGCCAGTTTGGCGAGCCGGCGCGATGCCACGCTGCTCCTGGCGCTCGCGGCGGTGCTCGCCGCGGGTTATGCCTCCGCTACGCGTCATGGACCGGCGCTGGCGGATGAGTACGTCTATCTGGCCGGAGCCCGGCACTTCGCCCAGACGGGCCGCCTCGATGCGCGCTACTACGACGCAAGCGCGATCCTGAAGGTGGGCCACCCGCACCAGGACGCCCACTCGCCCGGCTACGCGATCGTGCTGGGCGCGGCCGTCGCCCCGGCCCGGGTCGTGCTCGGCGACGCGGCCACGACGGTCCGGGGCCTGTACTGGATCGCGGTCGCCTTGAATGCCTTGGCCTGGCTGGGCATGGCCTGGCTGGCGCGTGCGCTCGCCCTCGGTCTGGGCCTGCCACCGCGCGCGGCGCTGGTGAGCGGCGCACTGCTGCTGCTGTTGCCCGCGCTGCTGCCCTACGTGTTCTGGAGCATGCCGGAAGTCCTGGTGCCCGCGGCGCTGCTGGCATCGCTCACGCTGGCCGTCCGTCGCGGCGACCGGCTGGCCGGAGTCGTCGGGGCGGCGCTGCTGGCCGGCCTCGCCTTCCTGCTGCGCGAGACGAGCCTGTTCGGCTTCCCGGCCGTGACCGCCGCCCTGTGGGGCTGGCCGCGCCGGAGCCGCAATCTGGCGGTCTTCGCGGCGACGCTCATCGCCTTCCTGGCGCTGGTCCACTCCCCGCTCTCCGCGCGACGGCCGGCCGGCATCCGCTTCTGGGAGCTGCCCTGGGGCCACCCCGCGGCGGTCAAGGCCGAAGCCCCGCCGTCGGGGGGCGAGATGGTCCACGCGCTACGCCAGGGCGACGTGGCCTCGGTGCTCGACCTGGCGCGACGCCGCGCGATATGGAACGTCCGTGATCTGGCCAGCGAGAACGTGTCCAGGACGGAGCGCGGAATCCTGGCCCTCCAGGGCCTGCTCCCGCTGCTCGCCCTGATTCGCTTCAGGTCCCTGAGCCCGCTCGCGCGGCGCGTGCTGCTGGGCAGCTGGCTCGGCTTCGCGGCGCTGACCGTGGTGCTGTTCTGTGCCTACACGGTGGGCCTGTGGGGCGGGTTTCGTTACTTGATGCCGCTGATGCCGGCGTTCCTGCCGTTCGTCGCCGCCGGCGTGTCGCAGGGCGTGCGCGGCGCGGCGCCCGCGGCGCTGGTGGCGCTCGCGAGCGTGGCGCTCGACGCCTCCACCCTCGGCCTGCTGACGGCGTACAAGATCTCGCGCCAGAAACGGCAGGCCGGCATCGACGAGTACGTGGCGCGCTTCGTTCCGGCTCCCGGGGAGCGCCTGGTGCTGCCCAACGGCTGGCTCTACGGCCTCGAGCGCTACCCGGTCGAAGTGATCTCGTCGGCGCCGACCACTGGAGGCCAGCTGCACGGGTTGGAACGCGCGATCTGGTTCGACTACCTGGTGCTGCCGGGCGACTCGAGCCTGGCCCCGAAGCTGGACAGCCAGGTGTACCAGCGAATGAATCCCGGCGAGGATCCGCCACTCTACGTCTTTCGCAGGAGTAGCCGGGCCGTCGCCCCTCCGTGATTCCTTGACTCCCGGCGGCGGGGGCGCCTATAGTCGCCGCCAACAACGCCCGAAGACGTTCCTGCCACCGAACCGAACGACCACCACGGGGGAGAGCCGGGTCCACGCCCTCGGTCTGAACGCGGGGGTCATGTTCCTGGTGAGCGGCCTGTTCGGCGGCGAGGGCACGCGCGGGCCGCACATCGACGCGAGGTTCTCGGCGACGTACGCCGACGGCAGCGTGCTGCAGGGCGCGTTCAGCCTTGCTCCCGTGAGCTCCGAGCCGAGGGACTGACTTCTACCGCCTGGTCAAGGATCTCGCGCTAGCGCGCCGTCGTCAGATGCTTTCCGCGATCTCGTAGCGGAAGGCCCGACCGCGGGATTCCGGGTCCCATCCCGCCTCGACTGCCGATCGGATGGCCGGCTCCAGGGCCTGGACCACTCGCGTTTCGGAGGGTGGACCGTCTTCCGGGCCCACCTTCATCGTGAAGTCCAGGATCAGCTCCCGCGTGCGACCCGGCTGCAGGGACTGCCCCAGACCAGCCAGCCGTGCCGATACGCCCACGCGTAGGCGGTCCCGTCGACGGAGACGATGGTATTGGCCGCCCCGCTGCGTCCCGCCTTGGCGCGGAGCTTCCCGGAGATCATCCGGTCCTCGGCCTGCCGTGGATCCTTCTTCACAACGCTGGGATGGTAACCGCTCGCGGTCAGAACAGGCGCAGCTGCTTCTCTCGGCCCAGGATCTGCTCGAGGTCCAGGCCCAGGAGCGTGAGCACGGGCTCCGCGACCGCGCCCACCTGCTTGTCGAGGTAGTGCTCGTAGTCGAGGGGCGCGTGAGGTCCCGCCGCGGGCTGGGGGCCGGCGGTCGTGATCACGTACGACACGCGTCCGCGCTCGAGCTGCCCCAGCGTCCGCGCCACGGCCACATGGGGCGGAGTCGTGGTCGTGTAGGCCTCGGGACGCTTGCGCAGCGCCTTGTGGTAGACGAGCCGGTCGTCCAGTTGCCCGGCGCGCAGACGGGCGACGACCTCCAGCAGGTACTCCTCGACCGGCTGGCCGGCGAAGAGGCGCCCGTACAGCTCACGCTGGACCTCTTTCGCGAGCTCCGTCCAGTCGCTCCGCACCGCCTCCATGCCCGTGAAGACCAGGCGCTCTCCGTGCGCGGTCGCGACGAGGCCCGCGTAGCGCTTGCGGGCCCCGGCCGCGTCGTGCCGCATCGCGGGAAGGCACAGCCGCAGATAGAGCCGGTCGAAGACGAGGTCGAGGCGGCTCTCGGCGCGCCAGCGCTCCTGGATGTGCGCGGCCAGGTCGCGATTGAGGGTCGTGGCCAGGGTCTCGCCGAAGGCGCGGGCGGCGGAGGCGTCCGCCACGCCCGACTCCACGAACAGGCTGTCGGTGTCGCCGTAGAGCACGCGCCGGCCCTGGCGCTCGATCCGCTTCTTGCACCACAGCAGCATCTCGCGGCCGAAGCCGGTGACGGCGCTCGCGAGGCGGGGATCGTAGAAGCGGCAGGCCGGAGTCCCGAGCACGCCGTAGAAGGAGTTCATGAGGATCTTGATCGCGTGGCTCTTGACCGTGTCGCCGGTGGCTCGCGCCGCCTCGCGCTGCGGCATCAGGTCGTCCAGCAGCGCGCCGAGGATGGCCTTCCGCCGGGCGAAGGCGGCCCCATTCGGGGCCAGGATGGGATCGGGATCGGCCCCGCCCGACTCGGGCCGCACCAGGTTCAGGGGATCGATCTCGAACGTGCGCATCAGGCTCGGGTAGAGGCTCTTGAAATCGAGCACGACCACGCTCGCATGGAGCCCCGGGATGGGCTCGAGCACGTGCCCGCCTTCCTGCGCCTCGAGGGCCGGCGCCACGCGCACGCTGGGGGCGACCACGCCCCGGTGTCGGAGCTCCGAGAGGTACAGGAAGTCGAAGGCCGCGATGGATCCGGAGACGCGATCCGGCGGCAGCCCGGTCAGCTTGCTGCGCTCGACGGAGAGCGCGACCAGCCGGAGCCGCTCCAGGACCTGGAAGGCGAGGCGCGCGTCGGTGCGGTTGTACTCGACGAAGCGGGAGCGGTCCTCCTTGAAGAGGCGCAGGATCTCGTCGGCCTTGTGCGCGCCGCCCAGCGTCTTGCCTTCACCCAGGACCGATCGGGCGACGGCGTCGAGCCCGTAGTCGTCCATGCGGATGAAGGCGCCACGGAGAAGCTGGATTCCATCGAGCACGACGCGGCCGGGGACGCTGGCCTGCGGCGCCCCGCGCCCGGAGCCGGCGGTGCGCAGGCGCAGACCTCCGGAGCCGCGGCCGAGCTCCAAGGCGGCCCGTCGCCGCTCCGCGATGCGGGCCAGGACCGACAGGTCGAAGTCGATCACGTTCCAGCCCGTCAGCACGTCCGGATCCAGCTCCCGCACCCGACGAGCGAATGCCGTCAGGAGGTCCCTCTCGGAAGCGAAGGGCTGCGCCCCTTCCGGGCACGGCCAGCCTTCCGGTGTCAGCAGCAGCACCTCGGACACGCCGCAGCCGTGAAGGCCCACCGCGAGCAGCCGGCGCGCGGAAGGATCGGTCTCGATGTCGAGGGAGAGGACGCGCAGACGCGGCGTCCAATCGGCGGGAGCGATCTCGGGCTCCTCGAACACCAGGCCGAGGCCGGGAAGGAGGCGCCCGTCGCCGTGGATCTCCAGGGTGCCCCGGATCCCGCGGTCGATGAGGTAGCGCATGGCGAAGCGGACGTCCGCTTCGTGGGTGGCGATCCCGGCCGCGATCAGGCGATCGCGCAGCGGGGGAGCGTCGGACGGCGTGGCGACTTCGATGGAGACGACGGGCGCACCCGTGAGCGTGACCCGGTCCGTGGCCACTTGCCGGACGGCGCCGAGGGCGCGCGCCCGCTGCGCGTCCTTGCGCTCGACGTAGAAGCGGGGAACCGGGCGGCGGTCACGGACGAGGAAGGGACGGCCGTCCTCGAGCGTCCCGTAGAGGTGGACGACGGGACGGCCGTCCTCGACGCGATACGTCGGCTGCAGGATGAAGCCGCGGTGGGTCGGCAAATGAGCTTCGGTCTTCGCGGGAGATCATTTCGCCAGCGGATCCGGCCGGAGCTGGAACCTCACGACCTTGCTCGTCGTCCCCTTGCCGCCTTCCATGTGGAACGGCGCGCGCGTGCTGACCGTCGACCACAGCCCGTGGCCCTTCCATCCCGCCTTGGCATCGTCGATGCGGCCATCGAGCCACTTCGTGTAGTAGCCCAGCGGATAGGGGACGCGGAGGACGATCCACTTGCCGTCCTTCAGGACCAGGAGCCCTTCCGACGCGTTGCCGGTATCGATCGGCACGTTGCGGCCCAGCCCGAACGTGTCGAAACGATCGACCCAGGTGTAGTAGCTGGCTTCCGCGCTCCCCGAATCCGTGAGGCCTTTCATCTGGGGGAGCGGCTCCGGATAGAGCGTCCAGCCCTCCGGGCAGTGCTGGCCCGTCGCCGTGGGCCCGCTCAGCGGACCCCTGCACTTGCGGCGGTCGAAGCTGGCCATGTGCCCGCTGGCCAGGGCGGCCCACACCACGCCGTCGCGGTCGACGTCCATGCCGCGCGGGGAGAACCCCTGCACGGGCGCCTTGGGGTTGTCGAAGGGCGGCTCGTACACCTCCGCGAGCGCCGTCTCCGGCGGGTTCGCTCCCGGGAAGAGCCGCACGACGGCGCCGGGGAAGCCCAGCACGGATCCCCAGACCGAGCCATCGGGGGCGGGCGAGACCGAATAGAAGCCACCCCCGAACCGCTTGTCCTTCGCCGGATCGAGGGGCTGGTCCGGTTCCACGTACGCGTCGCGCTTGCCGTTGCCGTTCGTGTCCATGACCAGCGCCGTCCAGCCTTGCGACTTCACCTCGTCGCCCGTCTCGTCGAACATCTTCGTGTTCAGCCAGCCGACCACCTGGCCCCCGCCGCTCGTCCAGGCCGTGTGATTCGCGTCCTCGGCGAACATCACGTGGTGGGTGCTGAAGCACGTGCCGATGTGCGTGAGCTTCTTCGTCTCTGGGTCGTACACCGCGAGATGCCGGCTGGATCGCGCCAGGGGGTACAGCTTCGCCGAAGGATGGCTCGATCCCTCCTTGCACACGTCGGGGTTCTCGAAGGGCCGCACCGCGGACGTGATCCACACCCGGCCCTTGTGATCGAACATCGGGTTGTGGACGTTGTTCCGGCTCGTCCAGATCGGCTCATC
>QHVP01000498.1 GCA_003222295.1 Acidobacteriota bacterium
CCAGATGTAGGCATCCACGATGAAGTGGTGGATGTTGATGATGGCGACCATGATCAGGAAGCTCTGCGAGAAGCGGAGGCTGGCCAGGACGGAGGCGTGCGGCCAGGCCTGGAACAGCAGATAACCCACTACGACACAGACGGCATAGAACTCGGCCGCGGGCCGCAGCCACCGCCCCATCACGGCCGGTCCCGCGGCCGGTTCCCGGTCCCTGCGCTCGCGGACGTGGAAGATGATCACGATGGCGAGGTACTGCAGGCCGTGGAAGATCGTGGCCCAGACGAAGGCGTCCATGTAGCGAAGAGTCGTCCACCAGAAGGCGTTGGCCACGATGGCCAGGATACTGATCACGGGAAGCCTCGGGCCGCGCCCCAGGGTTCCGGCCAGGAAAAGCAGCATCGGAGCGACCAGGCAGGCCGGCCGCAGCACGGAGAGGAGCGCCAGGGCGTGAGCCACCGCGGGACCGCCCAGCAGCAGGCTCCGCGTGTCCAGGAACGCGAATATGAAGGGCAGCAGGCAGGCCACCCGGATGAGCTTCTTGTCCCGGTCGCCCAACTGGACGCCCGAGCGGTACGCATACATCAAGGCCAGCCCGTACGTTTGCGCGGCGTAATGGTAGGGCGACCACGTGAAGTAGAGAGCCACCAGTTGTGTCCCGACGATGGCCGGTAACGCGAGACCGACGCCGAGCACGGCCAGCATGGCGAGGGGCAGGACCTTGGTGACGAACGGCAGGTCGCGGAAGGCGTTCGGCTTCGTGTACAGGCGGACGGTGGAGGCCGCGAAATGCGGGCTGTTCACCAGGAAAGCGAAGAGGGCCACCGCCTCCAGCGACGGCACGCGCGATCCCGTGAGCTTCATCCAGGCCAGCGCGCACAAGCTGAGACCGCCTCCGATCACCATCAGATCGAAAGCCGGATGCACGAAGGCGCGTCCGAGCTGCAGCGGCTTCCTCGGGACCGCGGCGGAGACCGGGAACGTGGTCGCGGTCACGGGTGGGCTCCGGTCTGGTGGGCCGCTGCCATGGCGCGGTCGCGGTTGCCGGGCCCCAGCGCAGGGTCCAGCCGGAGCGCGGCCTCGAATGCGGGAACCGCCTCCAGAGGTCGTCCGGAGAGGGCAAGGGCGATTCCCAGGCTGTTGTGGGCGCTGGCCAGCGTGGGATCAGCCGCGACCGACCGCCGGAGTACGTCGACGGCCTGCGGGTAGAGATCGCGATCGATGAGCACGTCCCCCACGACCTGGAGGGCGCCCGCATCCTGCGGACCCAGCGAGAGGGCGACCCGGCAGGCCTCCTCGGCCTCGTCCGGCTTTCCCTGGAGAAACAGCGTGCGGCCGATCCACGCGTGAAGGCGGGCCGAGCGTGGCCTCTGGGCGCGGGCCTCTCGGAACACGGTGAGCGCATTCCCCGGGTCGCCCGATAGCAGCAGCGACTTGCCGACCTCTTCGGTCAAGGAGACATCCCAGGGGTTGACGGCCAGGGTTCGGAGGAATTCCTCTCGCGCTTCGGCGTGCCTCCCGAGGGCCGCCAGCCGGCGCCCCTCGAGGAGAGGATCCTGGGACAGACCGGGCAGGCGGCGGGTGGCCACGGCGGCGCGGCCGATTCCGGCGAGGCCACTGACGGCCAGGATGGCCGCCGCAATCAGGAACGACGCGTGATAGGCCCTTTCACGCCGAAGTGAAGGATCCAGACACGCCTCCCGAGTCGCGGATTGTAGCACTGCGTCCGCGCGGGACTCCCGTGGCCGAGCTCGACGTGACGAGGATCACGCTGGACTCAGGAGGCCCCGGCCGCCTCGATGAGCGCGCGATAGCGGTCGAGCACCACGTCCCAGCGATAGCTCGCGGCGACGTAGCGCCGGCCCGAATCGCCCAGCGCGCGACGCAGCGCCGGATCGTCGATCAGACGTTGCAGAGCCTCCGCGAACTCGTCGCCGTCGCCGTAGAACAGGCCCGCGTTCGACCGCAGGCAGTGCTCCTTGAGCACCGCGGACGCGGCGTTGACGAGGCCGGGCGTGCCGACGGCGAACCCCTCCAGCAGCGCGATGGACAGGCTCTCGTACGGGCTCGGACAGGCCACCACGGAGGCGCCGGCGAGGGCCGCGTGCTTTTCGTCCTCGGGCAGGTAGCCGAGGTGGCGCAGTCCGGCCACGGGCGGAAGGGTCATGGCCAGCGTGCCGATGAGGATCAGGTCCGCGGTGCCACCGCGCGCACGATACCGCGCGTAGTGCGCGGTGAGCTCCGCGCAACCCTTGCCCGCGTCGATGCGGCCGGCGTAGAGCGCATACGGCCGATCGACCCCGCGCTTGCGACGGAAGGCCGCGGCATCCACCGACGCGGGAACGTCCACGCCGATGCCCGCCACCGCGGCCGGCCGGCCGCCCAGGCCGAAGCGCGCGCGCACGAGTGCTTGCTCCGCGGGGGTCAGGAAGGCGAACGCACGCGCACGCGCGAACACCTCGTCGTAGATGCCGAAGCGCAGCGGCGGCTCGTCATGGGTCGTCGGCACCAGGACGCTGCGCGCGGCCGCCGCGCCGCGCAGGCCCCAGTACGTCGGGTAGTACAGATAGGTAAAGAACACGACGGCCCGATACGTGGACGCCTCCGCCTCCAGGGCTTCGATCAGCCGCGGCGTGTACGGTCCCTGGCGGCGCAGCCACTGGATCTCCTCCTCGTGGGTGCGGGCCCGGCCGTACAGCTCGTCCGAGTACCGGTTGAAGGCGTCGAGGTCGCGCTCTTCCTCGACCGTGAATCGCCGCACGCGCACGCCGGCCAACTCCGAGTCCCCCGCCGGGAGATCGTTGCGCAAGGTAACGTAGTCGCGCGCGCACGTCGTGTAGACGGTGATGCGATAGGCGGCGGCCAGGCGCTCGGCGACCGCGCGCGCCAGCGACTCCGATCCGCCCGTGATCTCGGGA
>QHVP01000500.1 GCA_003222295.1 Acidobacteriota bacterium
CACGTAGTCCTCGTAGCTGCGCGGCTCCGCTCCGTTGAAGAGGCCGCTCACGGCGGCCGCCGCAGAGGAGAAGCCGAGCCCGGCCGCGCGCACCGGTCCCAGCAAGGGCAGCAGGTTGCCCATGCGGAGCGGGTAGCTCATGAAGCGGCCGAGCAGGCGCACGCGGTTGCGCTTGGTGTGCTCGAGGAGGCGATCCCCGAGCAGGCCCCGGATCTCGTCGAGTATCCCGGGCACCACGGAGTAGAGCTTGTGCGGGCCGTGGTCCAGGGTGAAGCCGTGGCTCTGGAAGCTGCCGCAGAGACCGCCGATGACCGGCGCCCGCTCGACGACCGTCACCGGCCAGCCGCCCCGCGCCAGGTAGTAGCCGGCGGCGAGCCCCGCCACTCCCCCGCCGAGGACGACGACGGGGCCCTTGCTCACGCCTTCCTCGCCACGACCATGGTCTGGCCCACCCAGTACGCGAGCGGGGTGTGCTCGAGGCCGAGCAGGCGGATGGGCCCGCGCAGCAGGGGGGCCAGCGGACCCAGATAGGGTGCCGCCCGCATACCGACGTAGCCCAGCTCGAGAGTCTGCCAGTGCTTGCGGTAATCCACCGCGTGGAAGCCCGTGCGCCGGAGAAGCCCGGTCATGGTCGCGGGCGTGAAGTAGTAGAGATGGACGGTGAGGAGGAACGGCCACTTCGCCCCCAGGAGGCGCGCGTGTGCTCGATGACGTCCCAGAGGGTCAGGAGGTCGACCGAGCCCCGCTCCACCGGCATGTCGAAGATCGTGCCCGGATGCAGGTCGAGGCCGTAGTGCTCGCGCGCGAACTGGCACATCCAGGTGCTGGGCTCGCAGCCGAGCGGCGCGTAGCCCCGCTCCCGCGCCATGGCCAGGAAGGAGCCGCCGGCCGCGCCCACGTCGAGCACCCGCTTGCCCGCGGGCGGCGCGATCTTCTCCATCCTGTCCAGGCATTTCCGGAACGTGGTCTCCCGAAACGCGATCTGGGAGACGAAGTTCTCGTCCGTCCCCCCGCGATAGCCCTCGAGGATCAGCTCCCAGCGCAGGCGCGGCCGGACGTAGCAAAGGCCGCACGACGTGCAGCGCACCATCTGGTCCTGCAGCGGCTCGTCCCCGGACGAGCGGAAGACGGCCTGCAGGTCGATCGCGCGCGTGGGATCGCGGCGCGAGGGGATCACGACCTCGTAGCCGTCGCCTCCGCAGACCGCGCAGCGCACGTCCTCGAACTGGGCGGCCGCGGCTTTGCTTTCCGCGGCGGGAAGGGTGACGGTCATCGCGGCCGGCGGTGAAGCGCCGTCATCTCCTGGAATCCCGCGCTCACGGCATTGAGCAGGATCCCGATGAGGACCAGCCCGCTGGCCAGGAGCGCGATCCCTCCCATCACGAGGAGGCCCACCGCGATCGAGCTGAAGAAATAGAGGGGGCGATGATTCCGCAGGAGCACGGCCATGGTGATGAGGATGCGGTAGCCGTCGGCGAAGGGCGAGAGCTTGGAGACGCTCCCCTCCGGCCGCGCGCGATAGCGGATGGGCATCTCGCGGATCACCATCCCCTTCTCCAGCGCCTGCAGGGTGAGCTCCGTCTCCGTCTCGAACCCCCCCGTGATGAGGGGGACCGAATTCATGAAGTTGCGGTTCATCACGCGATAGCCGGACAGGACGTCCTGGAAGGCGGTCCGGAAGGCCATGTTGATGATGGCGAGGATGGCGCGGTTGCCGAAGCGGTGGACGTCGTTGAGCGCGGCCGAGGACGCCTCCTTGAGGCGGTCCCCCACCACCATGTCCGCCTGGTCGGAGGTCACCGGAGCGAGGAGCTGATGGACGTCCTCCGCGAAATAGGTGTCGTCGCCGTCCACGATCACGCAGACGTCGGCCTGCACCGTCTCGAGGATCGTCTGCATCACGTAGCCCTTGCCCCTCCGCTTCTCGCGCACCACGCGCGCGCCCGCCTTCTCGGCGCGGGCCGCGCTGTCGTCGCTGGACGCGTTGTCCACCACCAGGATCTCCGCTTCCGGGAGCTGGGCCCGGAAGTCGGACACCACCTTGGCGATGGTCGGAGCCTCGTTGTAGCAGGGGATGGCGACGGTCATGCGCAAGATGCGGGCTCGCTATTACGCGGTGTTCTCGACACCGAGCAGGTTCTCGGGGGCAGGGATGTTCTGGAGGATCGATCGCTTCTGCACCTCGCGGAACAGCGTCATCAGGAAGGTCTCGAACCGGTGCGAGATCTGGGCCAGGGCGGGCAGGTTCGTGCACTTGAGGATCTCGATGAATAACAGCTCGAAGCCCGACCAGTCCCGGTACATGAGGTCCTTCATGTTGTGGTCGTAGAAGAGCGAGATCTCTTCCTTCATCTCGACCGCGACGAGATCGTCGCGGGAGGCCTGGAAACGGCGCACGGCCCGGATGAGGCGGGCCAGGCTGTCGCGCAGCCCCACCGATTGCTCCAGCTTGGCCGTGAAGTCGGGGAAGATGTCGGTCCCCTCCATCTTGGCGTCGAAGGCCTGGGCGAGCTGCACCACGGACTGCTGGAAGCAGTCCTTCAGGATCCCATGGCTGTTCTCCACGCGCGCGCGGACGATGTCCGGCTGCCGCGTCACCGAGATGTCGAGCAGCTCGGTGTTGATGACCTTCTTGAGCTCGAAAGGCAGGCAGTACACGAAGGAATCGTAGAGGGCGAAGGCGGGTGAGTCCGGAGAGAGTGCCTTGAGCACACGCCGCTCCAGGTAGGCCAGCAGCAGCCGCGTCTCGGACGTGATGAGGGAGAAGATCAGGATGGAGTTCTTGAGCCGGTCCTCGTCCGTGTGCGCGGGGTCCGCGTATTCCAGGTAGTGCAGGAGGCGGAACAGCTCCAGGAAGACGCGCGCGCCGTGCTTGCGGTCGATCGGGTCGGCGATGCCGCGGATGGTGGAGGCGAGGGCCGCGCTCGTGATCCGGTCGTGCACGGGCTTGAACTTCTTGTCGATGAGCATGGCCAGGATGTGGCTGCGCCGGATCTCGCGGTGGAGCGTCTTGCCCACCGCGGTGAAGCTCCCGTAGGGGATGCGCGAGAGCCGGGTCAGGTCCATGAGGATGGTGTGCAGGTCCTCCAGGGCCTCGCGCAGCAGGGTCAGGCCGGATTCGGGCGTGGACTGGCGGACCAGCTTCTCGATGTACGGGTCCACCACGTCGTCCTTCTTGAGGTAGCTCTCCACGTACTTGTCGAAGCGCGCCAGGTTGAC
The DNA here is from genome assembly GCA_003222295.1 of Acidobacteriota bacterium. Lineage (GTDB taxonomy): Bacteria > Acidobacteriota > Vicinamibacteria > Fen-336 > Fen-336 > AA29. Next base: position 3,220 of record QHVP01000500.1, read on the forward strand.
CTGGTCCTCCGTCAGGATCGTGGTGCAGAGCTGCACCGCGCGCAGGATCACGTTGTCGACCAGCCGCAGCTCCTCGGACCAGTTCCGGAGGGCGAGCTGCTTGGTCTCCTTCTCCGAGAGGGGCTGGTTCTTGATGCGGAAGAACCGTTCGAAGCTGCGCAGCCACATCTCCAGCTCGAACAGGTCGCGGGTCTTGCCCGCGGCCACGGCGTCGTCCATCCACTGGCGGAACTGGCCGCGCAGGAAGTCCGAGGGCAGCTCGCGGTCGGCGGGCCCGTCCTCGGCTGGGATGTCGGACATTGGCGGGGATTATACTAGGGCGCTCTTGCCCTTGCCGCACGCCGACGAGCCATGGACAACCAATCTCTCGCCCGCGTCCTGCAGGACATCGCGGACGTGCTCGAGATCAAGGGCGAGAGCTTCTTCCGCATCCGCTCCTACCGGCTCAGCGCGGAGTCCGTGGGCAGCCACGGCGAGGACGTGGCGGAGATGATCCGCCGGGGCGACGATCTGGGGTCGATCACGGGCGTGGGTGGAGGCATCGCGGCCAAGCTGCGGGAGCTGGTCGAGACGGGCCGCTGCGAGTACCACGAGGAGCTGCTTTCGGAGATCCCGCGGAGCCTGCTCGACCTGCTCCAGCTTCCCGGCCTCGGTCCGAAGGGCGTGAGCCTCGTGTTCCGGAAGCTGGGCGTGCGCTCGGCCGAGGACCTCGAGGCCGCGATCGCGGATGGCCGCTTCCGCACGCTGCCGGGGATGAAGGAAAAGAAGGAAGCCCGCATCCGGCAGGGCCTGGAAGCGAGGCGGGCGGCCTCGAAGAGGAGCGCGACGTCATGAAGCTCAGCCGGCCGGGGGCGGAGATCTGGATGCCGGACGGCCGGGCGCCCGCGGAAGCGCTCTCACGCACGACGCACATGGGCATCGGCGCCCATCAGGACGACGTGGAGATCCTCGCCCAGCGCGGCATCCTGGACTGCTTCGACCGCCGCGACCGGTGGTTCACGGCCGTGGTCGTCACCGACGGCGCCGGCTCCGCCCGCACCGGCCCCTACGCCGACTACACCGACGACCAGATGCGGGCCGTGCGAAGGCTCGAGCAGAAGAAGGCGGGCCTGGTCGGCGATTACGCGAGCGCAGACGTCAAGACCCCGAAGGCCCCGCCGGTGATCGCCGATCTGGCCGCGATCCTCTCCGCGGCCCGCCCCGAGGTGGTGTACACACACAACCTGGCCGACAAGCACGACACCCACGTCGGCACCGCGCTGCGCGTGATCGAAGCCTGCCGCACGCTGCCCCTCGACCAGCGTCCCTCACGGGTCCTGGGCGGCGAGGTCTGGCGGGACCTCGACTGGATGTGCGATCCGGACAAGGTGGCCATCGACGTGCAGGACCGCGAGAGCCTCACCGCCGCCCTGCTCGGCGTGTTCGATTCGCAGATCACGGGCG
>QHVP01000501.1 GCA_003222295.1 Acidobacteriota bacterium
CTCGTCGGCCTGCTGCGCCGGCCCCCGCACGACTACACGATCCTGCCCGCCGGCCCGCTGCGCTGGGGGAACATCGTGATCACGATGCTGATCCCGCAGCGCTCGTTCCTGCTCGGGCTGCCCCTGTTCCTGATCGTGGCCACGCTGTGGTGGCAGGCGGTGACGGACGAAGACCGCACCCGCGCGCGGCGGCGGCTCCTGGCCGCGGGGGCGGTCACCGGAATCATGCCCCTCGCGCACGCGCACGCGTTCACGGTCGCCATGGCGGTGGGACTGGCCCTGGCCGTCCTCTTTCCCGACCGGCGTGGCTGGCTTCGGTCGCTGGGCCTGGCCGCCCTGATGGCGATCCCGCAGGTGCTGCTCCTGGCCTCGGGCAGCTCGATGCAGTCGCGCCGGTTCCTGGAGTGGCAGGTCGGATGGGACCGGGCCGGCCTCGGCCTGCTGCATTTCTGGTGGCTCAACCTCGGCCTGTTCATCCCGGCGCTCCTCCTCGCGCTGCTGTGGCGCGGCGGCCGGCCCCTCGTGGACAAGACGCTGCTGCGGTTCTACCTTCCGTTCGCGCTGTGCTTCCTGGAGCCGAACCTGGTCCGGCTCTCTCCCTGGATCTGGGACAACATCAAGTTCATGATCTGGTGGCACCTCGTCTCCGCGCTGCTGATCGCGCTGTTGCTCGCGCGGCTGTGGCGCTCGGGCTTCAAAGCCCGCGCGGCGGCGGCGGCGCTCTTCGTCCTGCTGACCTTGTCGGGCGCGCTCGACCTCTGGCGCGCAGGCTCCGACAAGATCGTCCTCCAGATCGTCCTCCCGGAAGGCACCGCCTTCGCCGACGACATCCGCGGCGCGACTCCCGTGGGCGCGATCGTCCTGCACGCGCCCGCCTACAACTCCGAGGTGTACCTCACGGGCCGGCGCACCGTCGTCGGATATCTCGGGCATATCTGGTCCCAGGGACTCGACGCCGGCTCGCGCGACGAGGACGTCAAGAAGATCTACGCGGGCAGCCCGGACGCGGCGGAGCTGCGGGACCGGTACGGCGTGGACTTCATGGTGGAAGGCCCCCACGAGCGGGCCATGGACGCGTTCGACGATCTCGCGCTGCGTGGCCTGCCCGTGGTGGCCCAGAGGGGCACGTATCGGCTCTACCGCGTCCGGTGAGGCCCGCGGCCGAGTGGTAGAATCGCCGGCACCTCGAAAGGGCGTGACGTCCATGGCGGTGCTCCGGGCGAAACGCGAGACCAAGGCGCCCGCGGCCCGCCGCGCGAAGGCGAGCCGGATGGACGTGGACATCTCGCCCTCGCGCTACATCGCCCGCGTCGATCGGCGCTCCGGGCACGAGCTGCCCGGCCCCATCGAGCCCGACGAGCTGCTCGTGCACGCTCACCGTGACCAGCACCCGGTTGAGGTGATCGCCCAGTTCCTGGGCAGCCGCCTCCTCCAGCTCACGGGGCGCGAGCGCCTGGTCGAGAGCACGCTGCGGCGCGTCAACGCGCTCGGTGCGGGCGCGGCCGAGATGGCGGGCGCGGCCGTGCGCAACCCGGCCGTCGCGCACCTGGCCAAGAAGGTGATGGGCGTGGTCAACCGCGACGTCTCCTTCAAGTTCCGCGAGTTCACGCATCTGTCGGAGAAGGAAGTGAAGGCCCGCGTCGAGCGCCTGCAGCGCGAGGCGCGGACCCTGCTGCGCGCCCGCGGCCGCCGCGCGCGGCTCCGCGTCCTGCTCACGGGCGCCACCGGCTTCCTGGGCAAGGAGATCCTCTCCCAGGCCGCGGAGGACCGCCGCATCGAAGAGATCGTGGCCGTCGTGCGGCCGGAGACCATCCGCGATCACAAGACGAAGGAGGTCCTCAAGGTCCTCACCCCGACGCAGCGCGGCGCGCTCCTCCTGAGGCGCCTGCACATCACGGGAGCGAAGGCGAAGAAGTACCGCTTCGTGGCCGGCGACATCGAGAAGCCGGACCTCGGCATCGATGCGGACGAGCTGGCGCGGCTGCGCCCCGTCCTCACCCACGTCGTCCACTGCGCGGCCAGCGTCGCCTTCGACGACACCTACGAGAACTCGTTCCGGGCCAACGTCCTCGGCTGCCGCAATGCGCTGGCCTTCTCCCTCGCCGTGCAGCAGACGCCGGGCGCCGCGTTCGTGGGCCACGTGGCCATCGAGACCTCGTACATCCACGGCCGCAAGCGCCGCTCCATCGCCCAGGAGAACGCGCTCGTCTTCCCCCGGCACTTCTACAACAACTTCTACGAGCTCACGAAGGCCATGGCGTCGATCGAGACCGACCGGTTCCTCATCGAGGAAGGGCTGCGCGTGACCCAGCTCCTGCCCTCGATCGTGATCGGGGACTCGCGCACCGGGAACAACCGCGGCGACACCAAGGTCGTCAACGCGCCCATCAATGCCTTCGGGCGCGCCAAGGAGGCGATCGACCGCGCGGAGGGCGAGCTGGGGGAGAAGCTGCGGGCGCGGCTCGTCGCCATGGTCGCCCTGGGATTCCCCGGTGACGAGACCGCGGAGCTGAACCTGGTCCCGGTGGACCGCGTGGTGGCGGGGATCCTGGCCGCGCTCACCGTGCCCGAAGCCATCGGCAACCGCATCCACCTCGCCACGGACAACCGGATCCGGTCGGAGGACATGGTGCGCATCACGCGCGAGGAGCTGGGGGCCAACGTGCGCCTGTCCGACCCCACGCTCTACCGCAACGTCACCCTGCCCCTGGTGAAGGCGACCCTCACCTGGCTCAAGGAACCCAAGCTGGCCAGCGCCCTCGAGAAGCTGGGCACGATCTTCGGCGCCTACGGCGAGTGGGGACAGCCCATTCACGGGGTGGGCAACGACGTCCGCCTGCTGGGCCTGCCCATCCGGCGCCCGGATACCCACCACGCGTTCCGCATGCTCTGCCGCCACAACCGGTACGTGCAGGAGTTCGGGCGCGTGCGCGACGGGGACGAGACGGCGCGGCGCGAGCGCGTCTGGGTCAGCGCGATCGAGGCCATCGAGCACCGCACCGGCCACGAGATCGGGGCCCTGCAGGCCGCGGATTTCCAGGGGCTGATCGATGAAGAGATCGACCTGCGCGCCTTCCGCCTCCGGTCGGCCCCCGCGGACGCCCACGCGGCCGCGCGCGCGTAGGCCGGCCGCGATGCTCCCGGCGGCCTGGATCCTTCCCGCGGCCGGGTTCGCGGCGGCGGGCGCGGCCCCGGTGGCGGCCGACGAGCCGGACCTGATCCTGGCCGGCGGCAAGATCTTCACCGCGGATCCCGCGCGGCCATGGGCGGAGGCGCTGGCCATCGCGGGCGACCGCATCGTCACCATCGGCAGCTCGGCCGAGGTGCGTCCCCTGGCCGGCCACGCGACCCGGGTCGTCGAGCTGCAGAAGCGCGTCGTGGTCCCCGGCTTCAACGACGCGCACATGCACCTGGGAGCAGGGTTGGGGCCGGGGGTGAGCCTCTCCCTGGGCTCGAACGAGCCCGCTCTCGCGGACGTCGTGCGCGCGCTGGCCACGGAGGCGGCTCGCGCCCCGGTGGGGACGTGGCTGCGCGGCGAGATCGGAGCGCGCGTGCTCGACGATCCCGCGGCCACGCGGGCCACCCTCGATCCCATCACTCCGAACCATCCCGTGCTCCTGACCGCGTTCAC
>QHVP01000079.1:0-2136 GCA_003222295.1 Acidobacteriota bacterium
GCCGATGTGCACAGGGAACGCCGTTTTCGATCCGACCTGCCCTGACGACGGAAATCCTTGCACGTTGAGCTGCCGCATGACGACTGGAATGCACCAGTGCCAAAACCAGGCCGGCCCCATGAACGGCCAGACCTGTGAAGATCTGAACGCGTGCACGACCGGCAATGTATGCCACAGCGGCGTCTGCGGCGCGGTCGTCGCCAGCGGCACCGTGTGCCGGCCCGCCGGCGGTGCCTGCGACGTGGCCGAGACGTGCGACGGCACCGGTGCCCCCTGTCCAGCCGACAGCATCTCGCCGTCGGGAACCGTGTGCCGCGCAGCGGCGGCCAACTGCGACGTGGCCGAGACGTGTGACGGCACCACGAAACTCTGCCCGGCGGATCTACACCAGCCGGCGGGCACGTCCTGCCGGCCCGCGACGGGCGAGTGCGACCTCGGCGAAGTGTGTGACGGTGTCGCTCCCGCCTGTCCCATCGACCTCAAGAAGCCCAGTGGCACTCCCTGCACCGACGACGGCAACGCCTGCACGACCGATCAATGCAATGGCACCAGCGATGCCTGCCAGCATGCGGCCGGCAATGCCGGTGCCGTCTGTCGTGCCTCCGCAGGGACGTGCGACGTCGCGGAAATGTGCACGGGATCGAGTACCACCTGCCCGACGGATGCGTTCGCGCCCAGTACCGTCGTCTGTCGCCCGTCGGCAGGCGCCTGCGACGTGGCGGAAAGCTGCACCGGCTCCGGCGCGAGCTGTCCGGCCGACGCCAGGTTGCCCTCGGGAACGGAATGTCGCGCCGCGGCGGGCACGTGCGATGTGGCCGAAGCATGCGACGGGAGCTCGGCCGCCTGTCCGGCCGACGCCGTGGCCTCTTCGACCACGGTGTGCCGTCCCGCCGCCGCGAATTGCGACGTGGCCGAGACGTGTGACGGCACCACGAAACTCTGCCCGGCGGATCTACACCAGCCGGCGGGCACGTCCTGCCGGCCCGCGACGGGCGAGTGCGACCTCGGCGAAGTGTGTGACGGTGTCGCTCCCGCCTGTCCCATCGACCTCAAGAAGCCCAGTGGCACTCCCTGCACCGACGACGGCAACGCCTGCACGACCGATCAATGCAATGGCACCAGCGATGCCTGCCAGCATGCGGCCGGCAATGCCGGTGCCGTCTGTCGTGCCTCCGCAGGGACGTGCGACGTCGCGGAAATGTGCACGGGATCGAGTACCACCTGCCCGACGGATGCGTTCGCGCCCAGTACCGTCGTCTGTCGCCCGTCGGCAGGCGCCTGCGACGTGGCGGAAAGCTGCACCGGCTCCGGCGCGAGCTGTCCGGCCGACGCCAGGCTGCCCTCGGGAACGGAATGTCGCGCCGCGGCGGGCACGTGCGATGTGGCCGAAGCATGCGACGGCAGCTCGGCCGCCTGTCCCGCGGACGCGCTCGTGCCGTTGGGCACCGAGTGCCGGGCCGCGGCAGGCGTGTGCGACGCGGCTGAGGCGTGTACGGGTCTCACCGCGGCATGTCCGCCGGACCTCAAACAGCCAATTACGACGGTGTGTCGTGCCTCCGCCGGGGTATGCGACGCGCCCGAGACCTGCGATGGCGCTAGTAACGCGTGCCCGACCGATGGCTTCCTCCCCGGGAGCGTCACCTGTCGCCCCGCCATCGGTGCCTGCGACGTGGCCGAGCAGTGCACGGGATCGAGCGCCGCCTGTCCGGCTGACGCCTTCCAGCCCGCAACCACGGAGTGCCGCGCCTCGGCCGGAGTGTGCGACCAGGCCGAGACCTGCACGGGATCCAGCGCCGCCTGTCCGGCCGACGCCTTCCTGCCCGCAACCACTCAGTGCCGCGCCTCGGCCGGAGTGTGCGACCAGGCGGAGAACTGCACGGGGCTCGCCGCCGCCTGTCCACTCGACCTCTTTCAACCTCCAACCACGGAGTGTCGTCCCTCGGCCGGAGTGTGCGACCAGGCCGAGACCTGCACGGGATCGAGTGCCGCCTGTCCGGCCGACGCCTTCCTGCCCGCAACCACGCAGTGCCGCGCCTCGGCCGGCATCTGCGACCAGGCCGAGACCTGCACGGGATCCAGCGCCGCCTGTCCGGCCGACGCCTTCCTGCCCGCAACCACGCAGTGCCGCGCCTCGGC
>QHVP01000079.1:2147-5753 GCA_003222295.1 Acidobacteriota bacterium
GCCGCCTGTCCGGCCGACGCCTTCCTGCCCGCAACCACGCAGTGCCGCGCCTCGGCCGGCATCTGCGACCAGGCGGAGACCTGCACGGGATCGAGCGCCGCCTGTCCGGCCGACGCCTTTCTGCCCGCAACGACGGAGTGCCGCGCCTCGGCCGGCATCTGCGACCAGGCCGAGACCTGCACGGGATCGAGCGCCGCCTGTCCCGCTGACGCCTTCCTGCCCGCAACCACTCAGTGCCGCGCCTCGGCCGGCATCTGCGACCAGGCCGAGACCTGCACGGGATCCAGCGCCGCCTGTCCGGCCGACGCCTTCCTGCCCGCAACCACGCAGTGCCGCGCCTCGGCCGGCATCTGCGACCAGGCGGAGAACTGCACGGGATCGAGCGCCGCCTGTCCGACCGACGCCTTCAAACCCGCCGCATTCGTGTGCCGCACGCCTGCCGGCGACTGCGACGTCGCCGAGAGCTGCACCGGATCGAGCGCGGCCTGTCCCACCGACGGTTTCAAGCCGAGCACCACCGCCTGCCGTCCGGCGCTGCCTGGCGACCCTGGCGCCTGCGACGTGACCGAGTTCTGCCCCGGCAACGCCGCGAACTGTCCCGCCGACCAGTTCAAGTCGAGCAGCACGACGTGCCGTCCTGCGGCCGACCAGAAGTGCGACATCGCCGAGAAGTGCTCCGGCAACGGCCCCGCCTGTCCGGCCGATGCCTTCCAGCCCAGTACCGTCACCTGCAGCGACGGCCGTTTCTGCACGGACAACGACAAATGCGATGGCGCGGGCCACTGCGTGGGCGGACCGCCACCGTCATGCTCGGACAACAACGCCTGCAGCACCGACGTCTGCAACCTCGACACCGACCGCTGTGAGCACGCCAGCGTCCAGCCAGCCTGCGAGGGCAAGATGACGGGAGGCGGCCAGATCCTGGTCGACAAGGCCAACAAGAACGACAAGCGCAGCTTCGGCTTCAACGCGAGCGGAACGGCGCTCCTTGTGGGCGGGGCTCGCGGTCACTTCAACTACGTCAACCATGCCGCGCGCACGCATATCGATGGTCCCGTCACCTTCATCTACTACGCGACGCCGAACGGCACGGGCGGCATCATGAGATTCGAGGTGACCACGGCCGCGGGCTGCAAGTACCAGGTGACCGCCGAGGACTGGGCGGAGCCGGGGAGCAAGCCTCCTTATGACTATCTGACCGTCGAGTGGGTCTTCAGCCCGCCGACGATCTCGTGCCCAATGGACAATACCGGACGCCAGCCGCTCGATAGCGGCAACATCCAGTGGCACAACCAATGACGGGGAGGAAACACGATGAAGCGACCAAGCGTCCTGTTCGCCGCGCTCGTCTTGAGCGCATCCCTGGCTGCTCCCCGCGGCGCCGCCGCCGATCCCACGATCGCCACCGGCGGCGCCGGCGGGACCTACCCTCCCGCCACCAGCTTCGCCGGAGTGTCCATCAACGGGATCCAGTCGGGGTTAGGGGTCGAGATCAACCTCGGCGGCTCCTCCCTGGGTCAGTTCTGCGCCGTCCTCCTCGGGGTTTCCGGTCTGGGGGTCGAGCAGAACATCAAGCTCGAGGGAGAGGTCACGACCGCCTCGCAGCCCGCCCCGAACGTCGCGATCCTGTCCGGTCTGGCGACCATCGACATGGGAGACGGATTGCCGCCGGCGGACGGGATCCCGTTCACGGCGACGGTGGCCACGGATGCGAGCGGCCTGGGAACAATCGGCCTCGTGACCGGCCTGGCCAGCCTCCCTGATGCGAGGATGGATGTGGGGAGCCTCACCATTCGCTGAGGAACGATCCAAGGAGGACAGCCGATGCGATTCCCGAGCGCGTCTGCGGCCGTGGCCGTAGTGATGTGCCTGGTTCCGTCCGTTTCTCGCGGTCAGACGTCCGCCACCGACGACCAGATGCGAAGAGACATCGAGGCCCTCAAGGAGGGGCAGAAGGCCATCCAGAAGGACCTCGAGGAGATCAAGCGCCTCCTCCAGGGCCTCCAGGGCCGTGCGGCCGCCGATGCCCTTCCCAAGGAACCGCTCAGCATCGCGCAGGAGCCCACCAAGGGCGATCGCAACGCCCGGGTCGCGCTGATCGAGTTCTCAGACTACCAGTGTCCGTTCTGCGGCAAGTACGCCAAGGAGATCATGCCGCAGCTCCAGGACGAGTACGTCAAGACGGGCAAGGTCAAGTACGTCTTCCAGGACATGCCGCTCGATTTCCACAAGAACGCGTTCAAGGCCGCCGAAGCCGCGCATTGCGCGGGCGATCAGGGGAAGTTCTGGGAGATGCATGACCTTCTCTTCCAGAACCAGACCGCTCTGGATCCCGAGCAGTTGCCGGCGCACGCCAAGAGCCTTGGATTGAGCGAATCGGCGTTCTCGCAGTGCCTCGAGAGCGGGAAGTTCGCCGCGCAGATCCGCCAGGACATCGCCCAGGCGGGGACAGTGGGCATCACGGGGACGCCCACCTTCTTCATCGGCCTCGTGCAGCCCGGCGATGGCCGGGTGAAGGTCATGAAGAAGCTCGTCGGCGCGAAGCCCTACGCCGAGTTCAAGTCCGCATTCGACAGCCTGCTGACGACGCCGTGAACGGCGGACGGGTGGCGCGGCCGAGCGCCGTCCTGTTCCTGGTCTGTTCGTTGTGGGCTCCGTCCGTCGCCGCCGCGCCCTCCGCGGGAGCCGGCTCTCGAATCTACGCGCTCCTGATCAACGGCGGCGACCGGCCGGGGTCGAATTACCAGAGTCACCTGCACCACCTGCAGGACATGGTCGGCCTCCTCCGCGCGCGGGGTGTGCCCCTCGGGCACACCCACGTGTTCTCCGCGGACGGTGAGGACCCGGCCCCGGACCTCACGACGCGCGATTCTCCCCCCGCGGATTTCTGGCTTCTCGAGGGCACGCGTCTGGGCAACCGCTTGCGACCCCAGGCGAGGCTGGTCAACACCGACTGGGCCGCGGTGACCCTTCATCCCGCCCGGCAAGCGGCGCTGCGCGAGTGGTTCGAGGCCGCGCGCAGGCAAATCCTTCCCGGCGACCAGTTGCTGGTCTTCGTGACCGATCATGGCACCGGCGATCGCGACGATCCGGACAACGGCGCCGTCTCCCTCTGGGGCGAGAAGCTCACCGTGCGGGAGCTCAAGACCCTTCTGGCTCGCCTGCCGCCGGGCGTTCAGGTCGTGATGGTCATGAGCCAGTGCTACTCGGGGGCGTTCGCGACCGCCATCGACGATGCCGGCGCTTCCGAGCCCTCCGGCGACGTCTGCGGCTTCTTCTCCACCAACGCCGAGGAGAAGGCGTACGGCTGCTACCCCGAGGGCCGGGACCGCGACCGGATGGGGCACGCCTTCCATTTCATCGACGCGCTCGGCCGCCAGGCCACGACGGCCGAAGCGCACGACGAGGTCCTCACCGCGGATGACACACCCGACAGGCCGCTGCGCACGAGCGACGCCTATCTGGCACGGCTCCTGTCCGCGGAGGCCGCCGTCCGCGGCACGAGCGAGGACACGCTGATCGATTCGCTCCTGGATCGCGCCTGGCGCGCGCGTGCGGCCTGGGAACCGGAGATCAGGCTCCTCGACCGCATCGGTGCGGCCTTCG
>QHVP01000506.1 GCA_003222295.1 Acidobacteriota bacterium
CGTCCCAGGGCACGGCGCGCGCGGTGGAGAGGTCCACCCGGGCCACCGCGTCCGGATAGCCGGTGTGCCATCCGGTGTAGGTCGCGTTGTCGTAGCAGACGTCGGCGGAGTCCCACCCGAAGACGACGTTGCAGAAGCCGAAGCCGCCACCTTCGGCCGCGGACAGGAACTTGTCCTTGTGAAGGTACTTGCCGCGCAGCACGCCGTCGATGTCGGTGACCGCGACCTTGACCTTCTGCGTCGGCGAGCGGCGCAGCTCGGCGAGGACGTCCTTTGCGGAGGCGGCCATATACAACAGCATAGCGGACGGCCAAACGGACGGGGACGGGAACGGGAACGGAGACGGGAACGGGCACGCGACGTGATACGCTGCGCGCCGTACCGTGAGCGGCACCGATCCCGAAAAGGACGCGCCCGACCGCCGTCGCATCAAGCAGATGGAGGTCATGGTCGCGGAGGCCGTCCCGGAGACGGCGGACACCACCACCCTCGTTCTCTTCACCGGCAACGACCGGCTCGACTACAAGGCCGGCCATTTCCTGACCATCGACCCCCACCAGTTCGAGGGCCTCGAGCGCTTCATCGCGTTCCTGGAAGACCTCAAGGGAAAGCGCGAGCCGCCGCGCGCCTACTCGATGGCCTCCTCGCCGCACGAGAAGTACCTGGCGGTCACGGTCAAGGAAGAGCGCTACGTGACCGGCCTGACCCGGTACCCGCCGCTGCTCTCGCCCCTCCTCGTGAAGCGCCTGGCGCGCGGGACGCGGCTGGTGGTGACGGGATTCACCGGGCCGTACACCCTGTCCGACGACATCGAATCGAAGACCGACCACCTCGTGCACATCTGCGCCGGCTCCGGAAGCGTCCCCAACTTCGCGATCCTGAAGTACGCGCTCCATCACCACCCCAGGCTGCGGCACACGTTCGTGTACTCGAACCGCACCTGGGACGACGTGATCTTCCGGAAGGAGCTGCAGGCTCTCGGGCAGGCGCATGCCGACCGGCTGCGCCTCCTGCACACGCTCACCCGGGAGCCGGAGCCGCAGCGGCATGGACGCGACGTGCGCGCGGGCCGCATCGGGATCGAGCTGCTGCGCGAAGCGATCCCGGATCCGTCGTCCTGCCGCGTGTTCGCCTGCGGCCCCGCCATCACGGTTCATGACCGGAGAGCGGCGCGCGAGAGCGGAACGGAGGCCGCTCCGCGTTTCCTGGAGACGGTGCTCGAAGGGCTGAAGACGCTGGGCGTGAAGAACGAGCAGATTACCCGCGAGTCTTACGGGTAGGAGTCCGTCCCGTCACGATCCGGACGGACTCCTGATATTAGGAACGCGTCACGGCCAAGCGGTGACGCGTTCCTACGCGCTGCACTCCCCGTCCATGGTCGTGACCTCGAACTCCGACTGCTCGCCGAGGTCCACGAAGTCGGCGGGGGCCGTCTCCTCCGCGCGCACGCGCTCGAGAGATCGACGCGGCGGAAGAACGCGGTCGCCGTCTCGCCCGTCTCGCGGCTCGTGCGGTAGAGCGCGATCAGACGCTCGACCGCGGTGTCGATGCGGCGCACCGGCACCTTCGCGGCCAGCCGCGCGAAGTGAGCGCCGTCCTCGTCCACTCCGCCCCCGACCATGAGGAAGTACTGGGGCAGCGCCTTGCCGTCCACCTTGCGCACGCTGCCCTGGAAGCCGATCCCCGCCACGTGGTGCTGGCCGCAGCCGTTCGGGCATCCGCTGATCTTTATGACGAGGTCGGGGGCGGCGGCCACCAGGTCGGGCCGCGCGCGCAGCGTGTCGCCGAGCTGCCGGCCCAGCCCGCGAGACTGGGTGACGGCCAGGCGGCACGATTCCGCGCCCGGGCAGCTCGCGACGTCGGCCACCGTATTCGCGCCGGCCAGGCCCAGGCCGGAGGCGGCGAGACGCCGGTACAGCTCCGGCACGTCCTGCGCGCGCACCCAGCGAAGCAGGAGACCCTGGCGGACCGTCGTGCGCACCGTGCCATCCCCGTAGGCGAGGGCGAGGTCGCCGAGGATGCGGAGCTGCGCCCCCGTGAGGTCGCCGAGCGGGATGGTGACCGTGACCAGGGCGAAGCCGGACTGGCGCTGCGGGCGGACGTTCGTGCTCGCCCACTGCAGGTCGTAGCGGACGACCGGCGCCACCGGCCACGGAGCCTCCGGCACGAGGCCGGGGCCACGCACCTCGGCCGCGCGTGCCCGTGACGCGCACTCCGCGATCGACGGCGCCACCGGCCGCGGCCAGTCCGGAGCGGATTCCACCGGCGGGTGATCGGGCGGGAAGGAGAAGGGCGCCCCGCCCTCGTCGCGGAAGGCCTGCAGCTCCTTCTCGAACTCCGCGCGCCAGCCGTCCCAGCCCAGCTCGCGGATCAGGAACTTCATCCGGTTGCGCTGCTTGTGCTTGAAGTCGCCCAGGCGATGGAAGACGCGGAGCACCGCTTCCGCGACCTCCAGGATCTCGCCCGCGGGGAGGAAGTCGAACAGCTCGCGCGCCGAAGTGGCCACGGTCGAAGTCCCGCCGCCCGCGACCAGATGGAAGCCGCGCTCGCCGTCACGGATGCGGGCGCGGAAGCCGAGGTCGTTGATGTAGGTGAGGGCATGGTCCTCGGACGTGCAGCCCTCGAACGCGATCTTGAACTTGCGCGGCAGGGAGGAGCTGAGCGGATGCCGCAGCAGGTAGCGGGTGAGCGCTTCCGCGTAGGGGGTGACGTCGAAGACCTCGTCCGCGGCCACACCTGCGTAGGGGCAGCCCGTGATGTTGCGGACGGCGCTGCCGCAGGCCTCCCGGGAGGTGAGGCCGGCCTCGGCCAGCCGCCGCATGGCCCGCTCGACGTCGTGCGGCTGCAGGAAATGGAACTGCACGTTCTGCCGGGTCGTGATGTGGCCGAAGCCGCGCGACCAGGTGTCGGCCACGTCGGCCAGGGCGACGAGCTGCGCGGCGTCCAGAACGCCCTGCGGGATCTTGACCCGGATCATCTGCGCCACGTCCTGGCGCTGGCCGTAGTTCCCGCGCACCAGCCGGTAGGCGCGCCACTGGTCGGCGGTCAGCTCGCCGCGCTCGAACCTGTCGAGGGTGGCGGCGAACTCGTCGATCTCGGCCTCGTTCGCGAACGAGAGCCGGGTGCGGCCCAGGGTCTTTGGATCGTCGACGGCGGCCATGATGGCTCCTTACTTAGTCAGGGGGGGCACTCACGCATCATCCCGATGGGCGTTCGCGGCCCCCCCTCAAACCCCCCTCGCTCGCCGCCGCCGCTATGCGGCGCCGTCGAGCTCTACGTGTCCTTTGTCCTGGCTTTTCTTACGCTTTGTGCAGGCCGCACTCCTTCGTTTCCGGGTTCTCCCACCACCAGCGGCCGGCGCGGACGTCTTCGCCGGGTTTGATCGCACGCGTGCAGGGCGAGCAGCCCAGGCTCGGGTAGTTCTGGTCGTGCAGCGCGTTGTAGGGGACCTTGTGCGCGCGCGCGTGCACGGTGAGCAGCCCAGGCTCGGATAGCCCTGGTCGTGGAGGGCGTTGTACGGGACCTTGTGCGCGCGGACGTAGTCCCAGGTCTGTGCCTCCGTCCATCTCACGAGCGGGTTGACCTTCACGATCCCGCCGTGTCCATGGTCGATCTCGACCGCAGGGAGCACGGTGCGCGTCACCGCCTGCTCACGGCGCAGGCCGGTGGTCCAGGCGTCAAGGGTCGCGAGCGAG
>QHVP01000507.1 GCA_003222295.1 Acidobacteriota bacterium
AGCAGTGGAAGAAGACGGCAGAGAGCCTATATCCGAAGATCCGCGGAGGGATCGTGCCCGCGGACGCCTTCGACGAAGCCCTGCGCTACCGGGACGAGTACCGGAAGACGCACCCGACCCGATGACTGTCGACGAATCAAGCGTGGAACCTGATGATCCGCAACGCCCGGCGCGTAGGAAATAGAACAGCAGCGCGGACCGAATCACTAACCCACATCCGCCGGGAACCCGGAGCGTGGCGCCATGGCCGCGTCTTCGCCGACTACTTCTCCGATGCAGTGTGGGGCGGCCGAGAGCGAGCACTCGTGGCCGCGGAGCGTTTCCGTGACCGACTGCTCCTCCGCATCGAACCCGACCTCCGCGTGCGGCGCAGGGCGCCCAGGGGAACGCGCAACGCGACCGGCATCGTCGGGGTGAGGCTCGAAAGACACGTGGTGGATGGCCGCGTGTATGGCCGCTACGTGGCGTCCTGGCCAGATCTTGACACGGGATCGAAGAGACGCCGGTTTCTCATCGAGCGCTACGGGAAGGAAGAGGCGCTGGCTCTCGCGGTGGAGGCGCGCGAGAGGGGGTTGGCGCAAAGCCATGCTCGGAAACTTGCCCTTCAGCGCCAGGAGGCGAAACGACGCTTGGAGCAGGCGCCTCCCCTGCCTCGTCCGGTGAAAGATCCGCTGAGCCGCAAGGGCATCAGCATGGCGCGTCGGCGACCGCGTCGCCGGCACTGAGAAGCTCGCACAGTCATCGCGGCCGGCGGATACCACGCTCGCCGCTGAACGCGGCATTGGGCCGCGGAGTCTTAGAACCTCCGTCCGATGGCGGCCAGCATGCCGAAGTCCGTGGCCGCGGTCTGGTTCTTCACGCCCTCGGTGATGCCGCCTTCGAGCATCCATCCGCGGTGCAGGCCGAACTTCGAGCCGATACGCAGGTACACGAGGCTTCCCGGGTAGGACTCGACGTTCGTCACCAGACGCGAGGCCGCGTCGAGCTGGACGATCAGGCTCCAGCCGCGCGTCAGCCGCCCCTCGAAGGTGAGGAATGCCTGCGGCCGCGTGCGCCCGTACTGCAGGCCCTCGACCTCGCGCCGGCTCTGCACGGTCGTCCCCAGGCCGAAATAGACGTTGGTCCGTCCGCCCAGCGGACGCGCCACCACGAGCTGCAGAGCGGCCGCGCCGCCGGCGTCCGCGAAGGGACCGGTCGCGGTGGGCGCGCTCAGGCGGGCCACCGCGGCCGCGCGCCATCCGCTGCCGTCCTCGAGGCCGAACAGGACCTGATGCGCTTCGACCTCGAGGTTGCCGAGGCCCGTTCCTCCGCGCCCCTTCCACGCGAGCGCCCTGCCGCTCGAGTCGCGTCCCTCGACGCGGAGGCGGTTGTCGGGGAACTGCGACCGGCCCGCGTCGGGAAAGCCCAGCGTGCGGTGCCACCAATCGATGATGCCGTCCATGATCCCGGGGCCGCGCCACAGGACCGACGCACGGAGACCGAGCGTGAGCCCACCGCCGAACCCTCGGCGCAGGGTGAGGGAGCCGCTGCGATGCTCGCCGTCGACGAGGTAGCTGAGGCGCCGCGCGGCTCCCTCCACGACCGAGAAGTCGCTCCCCCAATCGCCGTCGAGGCGCGCCTCGTAGTGGCCACGGGCGAGAGGGTCGGGACTGGTCGCGGGCAGGGAGAGCAGCGGCTGGGCGAGGAGCCATTCGTCGCGCGAGGGGAAGGGGCCGCGACGCTCGTAGGGTTGCGCCAGGGCCGGCGTGCCGGCGAGCACGGCCGAGGCGATGAGGATCGCGAGACGTGGGCCCATGCCGCAGGCCGATTATACGCACCGGCCACGTTGACCCTCGGCGCGAAGGGGATAGGATCGAAGACCGCGGCGCGCCTCGCCCCGTCCGCGAAGGAGTCGAGGAAATGAAGATGCCCCTTCGTATCGTCGTCGGTGGCACCCTGGCCCTCGTGCTGGGCACGGTGCCCGCGCAGGCCATGGACCCGAACAACCCGACCTGGTGGGACAAGTATCAGTACCTGGCCAAGGGCGGATCCATCGCGACCGGGACCGCCACCGTCTCCACCACCGTGGGCAAGACCAACGTGAACGTCTCGAACGAATGCGGGCCCCAGAGCGAGACCTACATCACGCTCGATCCCAGCCGACCCAGCACGCTCGCCGCGGGATCGAACGAGATCTTCCGGCTGCCCATGCGCGGCTACTTCTCGAGTGACGGCGGCGGCACCTGGGGCGGCGTCGATCTCCCGCTGCCGCCGCCCAAGGGGAACGGGACGGATTTCGGCTCCGATCCCACCCTCGCCTTCGACACCCGCAGCAACGTCTATTACGGGTACATCGTCGTCTTCTTCGGAAACGGCTCGGGAATCAACGGGACCGCGATGGCGGTCGCGCGATCCCAGGACGGCGGCCGCACCTACCCCTCCGTGACCTACTTCTCGTCCGAGGGCGGCACCAACCACTTCAACGACAAGCCGATGATCACCGCGGACACCAGCGCGAGCAGCCCCTTCCGTGATCGCGTGTACATCGCGTGGGACGCCGCGGTGGGAGGCTCCATCGGAGGCGGCATCCGCGTCGCCGCGTCCGCGGACGGCGGCGCGACCTTCACCGTGAATCGTGCCGACGAGCCGAGTGGACCCGGACGTGCGATCGGCGCCGTCCCCTTCGTGGGACGCGGCGGAGAGCTGTACGTGGCCTGGAACGACTACGCGGCCAACACGATCGCGTTCAATCGCTCCTTCGACGGCGGAGCCACCTGGGGACAGGAGGGGCTCATCGCATCGAAGCGCATCCCCTTCGACATCGCGATCCCGGCGGAGTCGTTCCGCGCCGCCCTCGTCTATCCCGCCTGCGACACTGACCGTTCGACGGGAACGCATCGCGGTCGTCTCTACTGTTCGTGGATGGACCTGACCGAGGCCGGTACCACGGACATCCTGCTGTCGTTCTCGGACGACCAGGGCGCGCACTGGTCGTCGCCCGCGGGCGTCGGCGACCGGCTCACTGCTCCCGCGGACCGGTTCAACCAGTGGCTTTCCGTGGATCCGGTCACGGGCGCGGTGACCGTCTCGTACTACGACACGCGCAACGACCGTACGGGCGCACGGTACGAGACGGACGTCTATCTCGCGCGCTCCCCCGATGGCGCCGGCTCCTGGAGCCCGGACGCGCGCGTGACCACCGCCCGCTCGAACGAGCACGACTGCGACGGGGTTTTCCCGTGCCGCGGCATCAACTACGGCAACCAGCAGGGCGATTACGAAGGCCTGGTTTCCTACGGTGGCGTGTCCCATCCCATCTGGACGGACAGCCGCCTCCAGCTCGCCCCCGCCACCGGCTGCTCGCGGGGCCTGGCCATGGAGGAGGTACGACGTGCTCGACGCCTTCGGAGTAGACGTTCGGGACTTCGAAGGTGGCGACGTCGTGGATCCGTTCCGGATCGAAGACCACGACGTCCGCGGCCAGGCCCGGCCGCAGCAGCCCGCGGTCGACGAGGCCCATGCGCCGCGCCGGCAGCGACGTCATCTTGCGCACCGCTTCCTCGATGGAGAACAGCTTCAGGTCGCGCGCGTAATGGCCGATCACGCGCGGCATCGTCCCCAGCGCACGGGGGTGATGCTTGCTCGCGCCGAAGGGCCCGTCCAGGGAGAAGCCGCCGGCATCGAGGTCGATGGCGACCCAGGGCCGGCGCAGCGCGTACTGCAGGTCGTCCTCGTTCATCGAGAAGCGGGCCACGAACACGTTCGCGCGGTCCGCCTCCACGAGGTCGATGAGGGCCTCCTCCGGCGACTTGCCCATCTCCGCCGCCACCTGGGAGAGGCGCTTGCCCGTCCATTTCTGGAGGGAGGGGTCGAGCACGGAGACGATGAGGATGTCCTCCGGCGGGCGTCCCTTCCAGCCGTCCCACTCCCCGCCGTGGCCGCCGCGGATCTCGGCCAGGATGCGCGCGCGCTGGGCGGGATCGTGGAAGCGCTTGATCATCGCGTCCACTCCACCCGCCTGCGCCCATTGCGGGACGGTGGCGTCGAGACCGTTGCCGCTGGCGACGTACGGATACATGTCGGCGGTGACGTCGAGGCCCTCCGCGCGCGCCTGCTCGATGCGCGCCACCACGTCCTTCATGTGGCCCCAGTTCAAGCGGCCGGCCACCTTGAGGTGCCAGATCTCGACCGGGATCTTCGCCTCGCGTCCGATGGTGATGGCCTCTTCCAGCGCGTCCATCTCGTGGCTGCCCTCGTCGCGGATGTGCGAGGCGTAGACCCCGCCCTGGCGCGCGGCCACGCGCGCGAGGGCGACCAGCTCCGGCGTGCGCGCGTAGGAGCCGGGGGGATAGATGAGCGCGGTCGAGAGGCCCAGCGCGCCCTGCTGCATCGCCGTCTCGACCAGCGCTTCCATGCGCCGGAGCTGCTCCGCCGTGGGCTGCGCGTCCTCCGCGCCGAGCACGACCTGGCGGACCTGGGCCGCCCCCACGAACGACCCGAGGTTGATGGCGGGCCGCGCGCGGCGGAGCGCGTCGAAGTAGCCGCGGAAGTCCGTCCAGTCCACCTTGATGCCGTAGGTGTCGAGCCAGGCCCGCTGGTCCTTGAGCGTCGCCTCGCTCACCGGGGCCGCGGAGCCGCCCTCGCCGGTGATCTCGGACGTGATGCCCTGGCGGATCTTCGACTCCGCGCGGTTGTCGGCGAGCAGCGTCATCTCCGACTGCCCCAGCATGTCGATGAAGCCCGGCGCCACCATATGGTCGCGGGCGTCGATCCGGCGGACCGCGGCGGTCTGGGAGAGATCGCCCACCGCGGCGATGCGGTCGCCCTTGATCCCGACGTCCGCACGGAACCAGGGAGCGCCCGTGCCGTCCACGATGCGGCCGCCCGCGATGACGAGGTCGAACCCCGGCGGCGTCTCCGACCGGACGGCCGCTACCGCCAGCATCACTCCCCCTGCCATCATCGCCACCCTGACCCTGTTCATCGCGTGCTCCTCGCTTGTCGAAGGATAGAACGAACACCGGCATCCGAGTAGACTCCGCGCCATGAGCGCTCCCCTCGTCTCCGCCGCCGGCGCGCCGTGGCCGAAGGACGACCCCTCGCTCCCTCCGGATCACGGAGCCCTGCCCGCCTGGGACGTCGCCGAGCTGCCCGCGCCGCTCCCCTACGGGATGCGCAACGCGCTCAAGGTCATCGGACCGGGCGCGGTCATGGCCGCGACCTCGATCGGCGGGGGCGAATGGCTCGTCGGACCGGCGATCGCGGTCAAGTACGGCACCGACATCTTCCTCATCGCCACCGCCGCCATCGTGCTGCAGGTCCTCTTCAACCTGGAAGGCATCCGCTACACCCTCTACACCGGCGAGCCCATCTACGGCGGGATCATGCGGCTGCGCCCCGGCGGCCGCTTCTGGGCGGGCTTCTACTCCGCCATCGGATTCTTCCAGCTCGGGTGGCCGGCTCTGGCCGGCGGCGCGGCGGCGGCGCTGTTCGCGGCCTGGATGGGGCGGATGCCGGGGGCGCCGGACCAGGGCACGCAGGGGTGGATCACCATCGCGCTGATCCTCGTCGTGGTGCTCATCCTGTCCTTCGGCGGCACCACCACTGGTGGCGGACCTTCGTCGGATTCTTCCTCTTCTCCGGTCTTCCCCAGCCCATCGACTGGAGCCTCATCGGCGCCTTCGCCGCCACCGCCGGCTCCGGCGGCATGGGGAACCTCACCGTCACCAACTGGGTGCGCGACAAGGGCTTCGGGATGGGGAAGCTGGTGGGCGCGATCCCCAGCGCGGTCGGGGGCCATCACGTGGCGCTCTCGCACGTGGGCAAGGTGTTCCGGGCCGAGGGCGACAACCTCGCGCGCTGGCGGGACTGGCTGCGCTACGTGCACCTCGACCAGATCTGGATCTGGGGCCTCTTCTGCTTCCTCGGGATGTACCTCAACGTCAATCTCGCCACCGCGATCATCCCGCACGGCACCGACCTGCAGGGGCTGGCCGCGGGCGCCTATCAGGCCCATTACCTGCGGCAGATCTGGCCCGGCTTCTGGTTCCTCACCCTCTTCAACGGGTTCTGGCTCCTCTTCAAGACCCAGCTCGGCAACACGGACATCCTGGTGCGCACGGTGACGGACGCGGTGTGGATGGCGCGTCACGCCGAGGGCCGGGAGCGCCTCGACATCCGCGGCCTGTACTACGGGATCCTGATCGCCTTCTCGCTCTGGAGCGTCATCGCGATCCGCCTGGCCTCGCCCTTCCAGCTCTTCAAGTTCCTGGCCAACATGGCCGGCGTCGTGCTGGCCATCGCCGGCGTGCAGATCGTGAGGGTCAACCGGCGGTTCCTGCCCCCGGCCCTGCGGCCGGCGCTCTGGCGGGAGATCGGCGTGCTCGGTTGCTCGGCTTTCTACGCCTACTTCGCGTTCTACGCGATCCGCGCCTTCTTCCAGACCCTGCGCTGAGCCCCGCGCGGGAAAGACGCGCCGGCTAACCGGGCGGCCGCGTACCCGCGGGCAGCGGATGGTCCGCGGCGTCGCCCTTCGCCCACCAGCCGGCGTCGCGCGAGCGGCCGTCGCGATCGATGGCGTAGTACTCGAAGCGGTCGCGGCTGAGCCTCACGTAAAGGAAGTGATAGAAGCCCCCGCCCGCCGCGACGTAGCCGGGCGAATCCTTGAATTCGTACGCGCTGCGCCCTCCCCCGCCGGACACGAAGTAGCGGATGCCGTCCTGCGGCACCATGCGCGCGTAGAAGTGGTTGTGGCCCGCGAGCACCACGTCCACTCCGTGCTTCTTGAGGATGGATCCGAGCTGCTGCCCGAGCAGCAGCTCGCGGGCGTGGCCCTCCTGCACCGGGATGAAGAGGAAATACTTCAAGGGCACGGAGGGCGAGTGAATGGGATGGTGCATGATCACCATCTTCCAGCGCGCGCTGGAGGCGGACAACGCCCGCTCCAGCCATTCGACCTGCGGGATGTCCGTCTGGAGGGGCGAGAGCTTGCTCTGGGACGTGCGCAGCGTGTTGGAG
>QHVP01000503.1 GCA_003222295.1 Acidobacteriota bacterium
CTCGGGAACCGGACCTCGTCCGTCATCGGGTAGGCGTTGGGGTTCCGGCTCGGGTCATGCGTCCCTCGCCCGCGCATGTAGTCGCCGGACATCTCGCGTGCGTCCTGGCGGTCCTTGCCGTAGAGCTGCTTGGCCGAGGCCTCCACCAGGAACGTGGCGCCGGCCACCTCGGCCAGGCCGAGCCCAGCGGGCCAGGCCAGGCGGTACTCGAAATACCCCGAGCCCGCCCCGTTCACCTTCAGCCCCTCGAGGACGTTCCACTGCTTGATCGACCACTTGGCGCTGGAGAAGGCCGCGGGATCGACGCGCGCGACGTGGGCCCGCCGGCCATCCGCAAGCGTGACCTCGTCCGGACGCGCGCCCTCGACCACGAAGGTGGTGAAGTTGCGGTGCAGGACGGCGCCCGAGCGGTCGGTCAGCTCGACGGCCAGCACGGCCACTCCGGGTTCCGCCGGCATGGGCACGGACAGCGGCTCCAGCGCTTCCGACATCCAGGGACGGTAGGCGACGGCGCGCTGTCTCGTGAACGTCGTCCGTTCGTGGCCGAGCGTGTCCCAGGCGCGAAGGCGCGCCTGCAGCACGAGGCCGTCCCCGTAGGCGGTGCTCCCGGTCAGGAACGAGGCCCACAGCGGCACCTCCACGGTCTCCCCCGCCTTCACCGCGCGGCTGAGGTCCGCGGGCGTGCCGACCGCGACGTAGAGCGGCGCGTGCAGGTCGCGCAGCGTCATCCCGGGGACGAGCTCCTCCATCCCCGTGAACTTCTCCGATCGGTCGAAGCGCCAGTAGCCGTTCCACTCGTTGATGACGTCGTGGTGCTCGGTGTAGAGCCAGCCCGCCACGCGGGGATGACGGCGGAAGGAATTGACCGCGCGGTGATAGTCCCAGCTCCAGTCCACGTCGCCCGTCGAGCCCTCGTAGCCCCACACGTTGCCGAACTCGCTGCTGATGTCGGGCTGGCGGTCCTGCTTGTAGCCCGCCTCGAAGTTCCACGTCGAGCCGGGCCGGGTGCCCTTGCTGGCCTTGTCGAGCTCCTCGTCCCAGGCCCAGCCGGGCAGGTAGGCATGCCAGGAGTTGAGGTCGGTCTCGGTGTGGCCGCGCCCACAGCAGACGGAGTTGTCCTCGACCAGCCGCGTCGGATCGAGCGATTTCGCCAGCCGGTAGACCGAGGCCACCCACTGCTGCGTCTCGGGCTTGTAGACCCTCTCCGGCTTCTCCTGGCCCGGCCTGGGCACGTTCGTGTAGAGGCCCCAGGTCTCGTTGAAGGGAATCCAGGAGAAGACGGACGGATGGTTGTAGTCGCGCCGGATCATCTGGCGCAGCGTCCCTTCGATCTCCTGGCGCATCTCGGGCGTGGGCTCGCCCCAGGAGTTGGGCACGTCGGCCATGATGAGGACCCCGAGCCGGTCGGCCCAGTAGAGCTTGCGTGGCGACTCCACCTTGACGTGCTCGCGCAGGCCGTTGAGGCCGATCTGACGGGCGCGCAGCACCTCGTCGCGGAGGACCTGGTCGCTGGGGAAGGTGTAGAAGCCGTCGGGGTGATAGGCCTGGTCGAGCGTGAGCTGGAGGTAGACGGGCTCGTCGTTGAGGGCCACGTACCGGTAGTCGGTGCCCGGCAGGTTGACGACCGACACCTTGCGCATGCCGAAGTAGGTGCCGACCACATCCGGCGGGAGTCCCGCGCCCGTGAGGCTCGCGTCGACCTCGTAGAGGAAGGGATCCTCGAGCGACCATCGGCGCGGCTCGGGTACCGCGACGTCGAACGTCACGCCGGTCTGGCCGCGCGCGATCCGCCGCTCCACCGGGGACAAGCCGCCCGTCTTGAACGCCAGGCGAAGCGTGAGGTCCTGGGTCGCGGCCTCGAGAAGGTCCGCCTCCACCGTCACCTTCCGCGCGTCCAGGTCGGGCGTGAAGTGCAGGCTGCCGAGGGCCGCCTTGCCCCGAGCCTCCAGGTACGGCGTCTGCCAGATC
>QHVP01000502.1 GCA_003222295.1 Acidobacteriota bacterium
GGGCTCGACGTGCGTGAGGTGGACGTCTCGGAGTTCCAGAAGGCGGAGGGCGGCGTGACGTGCAAGAGCCTCGTCTTCGACGTTGCGGAGGACGCCCGGCCGGAGTAGGTTGGCCCGCCGATGAACGAAGACCTGCTGCTGTGGCGTTGGAGCACGAGCGTCCAGGTCACCTCCCTGGTCATGATCACGGTCTTCTTCTGCGTGCTGGGCCGCAACATCCGCACGGCGGCGCTGCGGTGGTGGGTCCGGGCCTGGCTGTTCAACCTTGCCGCCCTCGCGATCACGTCGCTGTTCTGGTTCGTCCGGCCGCCCGTCTGGGTGATGCACGTGGTGGTGGCGCCGATCTACATGGGGGCGAAGACCACCTTCGTCCTCTTCCTCATCCAGGGCGCGTGGGTGATGCTGCGCCCGGGACGGCCGCTGATCGCGCCGCGCCGCCTCTACGCTGGCCTGGCCGCGTACGCCCTGGCGGCCAGTCTCGTCCCTTCCGTCAACATGATCGGCGTCGTGCAGCACACGGCGATGGGAGCGCTTCTGATCGCGGCCGGAGTCTTCCTGCTCGTCCGGTTCGACGTGGCCCTGATCTGGCTGGCCATCGGGTTCTTGATCCGGGGCACGCTCGGGTTCGCGGAGGCGGGCGCGTACGCGCTCAGCCTGGCCGGGCCCGGCTCGGTCGCGCCGGGCCTCGCTCGTGCCGCCGGGATCGTCTCCTCCGCCGCCTCGTCCTTCGACAGCACCGCGGAATGGGTCCTGGCCCTGGGATGCGTCCTGGCCGTGTCGGAATGGGTGCAGAGGGAGCTTCTGCAGACGAACGTCGAGCTCCTCGGCGCCCAGGAAGACCTCCGGACGCTGGCCGACCGCGACACCCTCACCGGCCTGGCCAACCGCCGCTCGCTGCGGGAGATCCTTCGCATGGCCCAGCCCGCGGGCGCCACCCTGATCTTCTTCGACCTCGACGGGTTCAAGCAGATCAACGATCTCCATGGCCATCAGGCCGGCGACGATACCCTCCGCCGGTTCGCCGCCGCCCTGCGCGAAGCCTTCCGCCCGGCGGACGCCTTCGTCCGCTACGGGGGCGACGAGTTCCTGGTGGTGGCCAAGGGCCTGGATTCCGCGTCCGTGAACGGCCGCGTCGAGGCCATGCGCGACCGCCTGCGCCGGGCGGCCAAGGAGGGACCTCCCATCGGTTTCTCGGCCGGGGTGGCCCCGCTGCCGGCGGGCGGAAATCCGGACGCCGCGCTGAACCTGGCCGACGAGGCCATGTACGAGGACAAGCGCGCGCGTGGCGCCGTCGGCGGCGCGGCGAGTCGCGCGGGGGCCTGAACTCCGCGGAGGCGCCGCCGCCCGCGTGGTATCCTGCCCGCCTGCGTCGCCTTCGCGCGACGAGGAGGATTCATGTCATTCCGGATGCCCTTCGTGGCCGCCGCGCTGCTGACCGCGGCCGTTCCCGCGGCCGCGGACGACCTCACCATCGTCTCCAGGATCACGCGCGAGGGCGCGGAGCCCACCACCGCCACCAGCTATCTCTCGAGCGATCACGCGCGCATCGTCCAGGCGGAGGGCCAGGAGGCCATCCTCGACCTCAAGACCGGGCAGATCACGGGGATCGACGGGCGCAAGAAGGAGTACTTCGTCGTCACCCGGCAGGACATGGAACAGATGAAGACGCGGCTGCAGCAGGCAATGAACAGCCCCGAGGTGCAGCGTGCCCAGGAGCAGATGAAGAACCTGCCGCCGGAAATGCAGAAGCGGATGCAGGGGATGATGGGGGCGGTGGCGGGCAGCTTCGACGTCAACAAGACGGGCACCACCCGCAAGATCGCCGGCTACAACTGCGACAACTGGACGATCACTTTCGGCCAGTTCTCGAAGACCGAGCAGTGCAATTCCACCGAGGTGCCCATCCCCGTCCAGGCCTGGGACACCTATCGCGACTTCGCGGAAAGCATGCGCAGCACGATGGCGGCGATGGGGCCCATGGGCAAGGGCATGGCCGACATGGCGGCGAAGATGAAGGAGGTGCGCGGCTTCCCTCTCGCCGTCACCAACACCACCACCGTCATGGGCCGGTCGAGGAGCTCCTCCAGCGAAGTGGTCGAGGTGAAGAAGGGCCCCATCCCCGCGTCTGCCTGGGATGTTCCCGCCGGCTACCGCAAGGTGGACAACCCGATGCTCAAGTCGATGCCGCCGGGGCGCTAACTTCCCACCGCCGCCGCGCGCGCCTTGCGCGCGCTGAGGACGGCCGACGCGAGGCCCCACTCCCAGGCGCGCCGCTGCTCGTCGGGCATCTCGTCGAGCCGCGGCGAGTGCCGCACCGTCTCGTACCAGGCCAGCTCGGCGTCGTAGGCGGGCGCCTCGTCGCGCAGGCCGTCATGATGGGCGAGCTCGTGGCGCAGGGCTCCGGCCAGCCCGATCCAGGCGTGCGCTTCCTGATAGGGACGCGGGATGTCCGGCCGCGGCGTGCGGTACAGGTGCGCGACCGGATCGAGCAGCGCCTCGCGGCGGATGTAGATGCGCTTCACCAGGGACAGCGCTTCCACGAACACCGCCCAGCGCTCGGGGCCCAGGCGCGGCGCCACCCAGATCTCTTGCTTCTGGCGCAGGTCCTCCAGGCGGTCGGAAAGCGCGGCATCACCCATGGCCGCGATGCGCGAGCGGAGATGCTCGAAGGCCTCCAGCTCCGCTGGATGCTGCGCGTCGAGCGGCACCACTTCCCCGCCCACGGCGGCGTCACATTTCGCTTCCGCGATGCGGAGCAGCGCGAAATAGGTGGCGACGCCGAGGACCGCCGCCACCACGAGCTGATCACGGACGCGCAGGCCAGGCCTCAGGGCTTGGGAGCGGGCTGACTCGTGTTCCAGATGTCGCGATGGAGGAGCCACTGCCCGGCCACTTTCTTCCAGACCACGACGTACTTGCCGCGGTCGGCGACGGCGCCGTCCTTCAGCTTGATGACGTACGTGCCGACCTCGGAGGCGAAAGGTCCTTGCGCCTCGACTTCGGTGGTCGCCAATTCCGCCCCCGTCACTCCGGAGTCGAGAACGCCCTTCCACATCGCCTGGATCGCTGCGCGGCCCTTGACCACGTCGGAGTTGGGCGGGAAGGCCTGGGCGTCCGTCGTGTACAGGCTCGCCAGCGCCGCCGCATCGCCCTTGGTTACGGCCGCGGAGAACTTCTTGTTCCCGGCCTCGACCGCGGCGCGAACGGAGGCGTCCTGGGCTCCGGCCGCCACCGCACTCGCGGACATCACCGCCATCAGGGACACGACGCGCCACCGACGTAGGCTCAGCTGCATGCGCCCTCCTTGCCTTAGGTGGCGCATTCTGGACTCGCGGGCGGGCCGCGGCAAGCCCGCCGCTCAGCGCGCGTGCGGCCGCTTGCGGAAGAAGCGGTCGACGACGCCGAGGAGGATGAGCAGCGGACCCGCGAACATGGCGGCCCCGATCGCGAAGGTCGTCTTGCCCGGGCCCATGAAGGCCGCGCCGAGCTGGTTGCGGAACGGGTCGTCGTTGACGAGGTAGGTCCAGGTGGCCGCGGGTCCCTTGATGGCCACGTGCGAGAGGTCGAGCCCGCCCGCCCCCGGCTCGATCCGGAGGAGCGATGCGCGCACGGAGTCGGCCACGTCGTCCTGCATGACCTTGAACGCCTCCGCGGCCTGGACCTTGAACCGCGACAGTGGATCCTGGCCGCCGAGCCCGACGAGGTGGATCCCTTCGCGGAGGTCGGCCACGAAGGACAGGTACTCGCTCCAGGCGCGGTCGATGTGCGCGAGCGTGACGACGACCTCCGCCCGACGCACGGCGTCCGCGCCGGCGGCGCGGACGAGCGCTTCGTAGCGTTCGCCCTCGTGGCGCCAGATGTCCGGCTCCTCCTGGCCGAGGAGGAGCGCCTGCCGCCGTCCATGAACGAGCCGCCGGTTGTCCTCCATCGCCGACGCGTAGCGCCAGAGCGTCCGGCGGATCTCCAGGTTCTGGCCTTCGATGATGCGCTGGGCACGCGCGATCTCGCGCCGGACGACGGGGCTGTCGATGGGGGCCTCCTGGTCCCCCGGCCGCGCGCCCGCGGGAATCAGCCGCTCCACTCCGTAGCGCGCGAGCAGGTCGTCCTCGAGGCTCACGAAGAAACGTGAGGTGCCGGGATCGCCCTGGCGCCCGGCCCGGCCGCGGAGCTGCAGGTCGACGCGCCGGCTCTCGTGGCGGTTCGTGCCGACCACGTACAGGCCGCCGAGCGCGACCACCGCCTCCCACCCGCTCTCGTCCGCTCCGCCCAGGCGTATGTCCGTGCCTCGCCCCGCCATGTTGGTGGAGATCGTCACCGCCCCCGGCGCCCCTGCGCCCGCCACGATGCGCGCCTCCCTCTCGTCGTGGCGCGCGTTGAGGACCTGGCACTCCACGCCGTCCGCGCGCAGCCGCGCGGCCAGGCGCTCGGATTCGGCGACGGTCAGCGTGCCCACCAGGATCGGGCGGCCGGCGGCGTGCACCCGCCGCACCTCGTCGGCGACGGCCGTCTCCTTGGCCGCGCGGTGCGTGAAGACGACGTCGTCCGCGTCGACGCGTATCAGCGGCCGGTGCGTGGGGACCACCACCACGGGCAGGCCGTAGAACTCGTCCAGCTCGTCCGCGGCGTCGCGGGCGGTGCCCGTCATCCCGCACCGCCGCGGATAGGCGCGCAGGAAGTGCTGCAGGGTCATCGACCCGAGGATGCGCCCCTCCGCGCGGCGCTCCAGGCCTTCCTTGGCCTCCAGCGCCGCCTGCAGCCCGTCCGGCCAGTGGCGGTCCTCCACCACGCGGCCCGTCAGCTCGTCCACGATCTCGATGCGGCCGCCGCGCACGATGTAGTCGGCGTCGCGCCG
Organism: Acidobacteriota bacterium; assembly: GCA_003222295.1. Lineage (GTDB taxonomy): Bacteria > Acidobacteriota > Vicinamibacteria > Fen-336 > Fen-336 > AA29. The sequence goes on from QHVP01000502.1 coordinate 4,853, forward strand.
CAGCAGCACGCGCGCGTGCAGCGCGCAATGGAGCTCGGTGAGGAGCCCGTAGTTCTGCTCGGCCAGGAG
>QHVP01000499.1 GCA_003222295.1 Acidobacteriota bacterium
TGCCCCCCTCCACCTCCGCTTCGCCGACGGCGCCCTCGAGGTGCGGCGCCTGGAGCTCTCCGGGGAAGGGACCGACCTCGCCGTGGCCGGCACCGCCGCTCTCCTCGGAGACGGCGCCCTCGACCTCACCGTGCGCGGCAGCGCCGACCTGCGCGCCCTCTCCGTCGTGAGCACCGAGCTGCGCGGCCGCGGGTCGGCGCGGGTCGAGGTCGCGGTCTCCGGAACGCGCGCGGTGCCCGTCGTGGACGGGACCCTCGACGTCGAGGGCGCGGGCGTGCGTCTGCGCGGCTTCCCCCACGGCGTGGAGGACGTGCGCGGCCGCGTCCTCTTCAGCGGGCACGCCGCCCACTTCTCGGGGGTGACGGGCACCGTAGGCGGAGGCCCGGTGGAGCTGGAGGGCCAGGCCGCCTACGCCCGCGGCCGGCTCACTTCGTTCGATGTCCAGGCCACCGGCCGCGCGATCGCGCTGCGCTATCCCGAAGGTCTTCGCAGCGTCCTCGACGCCGACCTGCGCTACTTCGGCGACGGAACGCAGCAGTGGCTCACCGGGAAGGTGGCGGTGAAGGACGCGGTCTGGACCCGCCGGTACGACGTGGCTTCGGAGCTGCTCGCGTCCGCGGGGCCCGCGGTGGAGGCGGCCAACCTCGGGGGCGGCGTACGCTATGACGTCAAGGTCGACGCGCCCGGCACGGTCAAGATCGACAACAACCTGGCCACGCTCCAGGCGCGCGCCGATCTGACCCTGCAAGGCAGCTACGACGCGCCCGTCGTCCTGGGGCGCGTGGAGATCGACCGCGGGCGCGTCTACTTCCAGGGCAACACGTACACGGTCCGCCGCGGCACGATCGATTTCACCAACCCGCAGAAGATCGATCCCCTTTTCGACGTCGAGGCGGAGACCCGCGTCCAGTCCTACAACGTGACCCTGAAGGTGAACGGCACCCTCGAGCGCGTGTATCCCACCCTCAGCTCGGACCCGCCCTTGAGCACGGTCGGGATCCTCGGTCTCCTGGCCGGTCTGGAAGAGAGCCAGGTGGAGGTCGCGCAACAGGTCCAGGGCCACGTCGACAAGCTGGCCGGGCAGGGCGCGGCCACGCTCGCCGCGGGCAAGCTCTCCGAGCAGATGGGCCTGGAGAAGGGCGCCGCCCGCCTCGGGCTCAATCGCTTTTCCATCGATCCCAACTTCCTGCGCGGGGAAGGCGCCCCCTCGACGGCGCGCATGACGTTGGGCAAGCGCATCACCCCCGACCTCAACGTCGTCTACTCGCAGGACCTGACCGGCAGCGAGGAACGGCTGGTGGCCGTCGAGTACACCCTCTCCGACCGTCTCTCCGTCCTCCTCACGCAGTCCCAGACCAGCGGCTACGGGTTCGACCTGCGGCTCCGTCGGCAGGCGCGATGAGCGCGCTCGTCCTCGCCGCCGTCCTGGCGGGGACGGCGGCGGCCGCGCCGGCCGCGCCCGGTTCGCCGGTCGTCGCTTCCGTGCGCCTCGAGGGCGACGCCGTGGACCAGGCGCGTCTGGCCCGCTACCTCGAGGTCAAGCCCGGAGAGCCCCTCGACCCCGAGCTCATCCGGCATGTGGTCGAGCTGTTCTACGCGACCGGCGAGTACGCGGACGTGGTCGTCGAGACGACGCCGGCGGCGGCGGGCGTGGACGTGGTCTTCCGTCTTCTCAAGGCCCCGCTGCTGGCCGAGGTACGCGTCGAGGGCGACCGCGTGGTCAAGGCCAGCACCGTCCGCCGGACGGCGCGCCTGCGTGCGCGGGAACCGCTCTGGCCGGCCCGCCTCGATCAGGCCGCCCAGGACATCGCGCTCGCGCTCGCGCAACGCGGCTATCTCGAGGCGCGCGTGGCCGAGAGCATCCGGCCCGGGCCCGCGGGTACGGACGCGGTGTCCACCATCACCGCCGGACCACGCGTTCGCGTCGGATCGGCACGCGTGGAGGGCCCGCGCGAGGCGATGGAGGTTCTGGAGCCGGACATCCGCCCCCACCTGGGCGAGCCCTTCCGCCGCGAGCAGAGCCAGGCCGCCGCCCAGCGCATGCGCACGGACCTCGTGGACCGCGGCTACTGGCGCGCCGCCGTAACCGTCGCCGAGGCCTACGATCCGAGCGCGGGCCTCATGGGCCTCGTGTTCCAGGTGGAGCCGGGCCCGCAGATGGAGGCGGAGGTGCGTGGCCAGGCGGAGGTCCGCCTGCGTGGACGCATCCGGGATCTCCTGAAGGAGGGCGGCCTCAAATCGGACGCGGTGGAGGAGGCCAGCGACCTCCTGGAGGAGGATGCGCGGCGGCAGGGGCATCGGCTCGCGCACGTGAGCCATCACGAGGAGCAGCGCGGTCCGCGCCTCGTCCTCGTTTACGAGGTGGAGGCGGGGCCGCGCACGCACGTCGCCTCCGTAAGCGTGGAGGGCGCGGGGACGGAGGGGCTCGAGACGTCGTTGAAGACGCGCCCGGGGGAGCCGGTGGTCGACGCGACGGTGGCGGAGGACGCGCGCACGCTGACGCGGGCCCTCGAGGAACGCGGGTATCCGGCCGCCCGCGTGGATGCGGAGGTCCCCGACGGGGGGGGCGATCTGCCGGTGGTCTTCCGCGCGCGCGCCGGCCCCGGCACCCGGGTCACGTCGCTGCGCGTGGAGAGCCCGCAGGCGCTGCCCAGAGAAGGTGCGCCGCGGGAGCTCCGGCTCCGGGAGGGCGGGCCCTACCGCGTGGCCGACCTCGCGCGCGACCGGGACACTGTTCTCTCTGCGTACCGCAACTCCGGCTTCCTGCAGGCGGAGGTCACTCCGGAGGTGACGTTCTCCGAGGATCGTGTGGGGGCGGCGGTCGTGCTCCGGGTCACGCCGGGCGCGCCCACCACCGTGGACCACGTCGTCATCACCGGCCTCGAGTCCACCAAGGAAGCGGTCGTGCGCCGGGAGCTCGCGGTGAAGGAGGGGGAGCCCCTGGCCCTCGACCGCGTGCTCGAATCACAGCGCCGCCTCGGGGCCCTCGGCCTCTTCGACCGCGTGACCATCACCGAGATGGACCCCGACTCTCCCCTGCGCCGCAGCGTCGTCGTGCGCGCGGACGAGGCGCCGCTCACGTCCGTCTCCTACGGCCTGGGTTACTCCGAGAACGAGAAGCTGCGCGGGAGCGCGGAGGTCACGCGGCGCAACCTCTTCGGAATGGACCGCCGTCTCTCCGTGTTCGCGCGCGCGAGCTTTCTCGGCTTCCGCATGCTCGGCACCTTCCGCGAGCCGTACTTCCTGGGGCGCAAGCAGGAGCTGTTCGTCACCGCCTTCCGGGAGGAGGAGGAGCGCGTCGCCTTCAGCTTCATCCGCACGGGCTTGACGTTGCAGACCGCGCGCACGCTCTCGCGCAGCTGGAGCCTGATCCTGCGCGAGACGTACGAGGAGACGCGCACGTTCAAGACCAACGAGGACTGCCTGACCTTCGGCCGCGAGTTCTGCCCGGGCACGATCTCCGGCCCCTCGGCATCGGTGGTGCACGACACGCGCGACGATCCGCTGGACCCGCGCCGCGGCCACTTCCTCCTCACCGACACCCTGCTGTCCCATCGCTTCCTGGGCGGCAACACCCTGGTGAAGGGGTTCGTGCAGGCCGCGACCTACGAGCTCCTCACCGCGGACACTCTGTTGGCCGTCTCCGCGCGGGTGGGGCTGGCGCGCACCTTCGGGGAGGAGCAGCTCCTCGTGCCCAAGCCGGACCGCTTCTTCGCCGGCGGAGACTACTCGCTGCGGGGGTTCGGAGTGGACGAGGTGCGGCCGGACGGCGGCAACGCGCTCCTCGTCGGGGGGATCGAGCTGCGCCGCCACCTGGCGGGTGCGTTCTGGGCGGCGGCCTTTGCCGAGACGGGCAACGTCTATCCCCTCGTCTCCGACCTGTCCCTGGGCGACCTGCGCTATACCGCCGGCCTCGGCCTGCGCTACAAGAGCGCGGTGGGGCCGCTGCGGTTCGACTGGGGGTACAAGCTCGACCGCCGGCCGTTTGAGCTCGCGGCCGTCCTCCTTCTCCTCGCCACCACCGGGCGGGCGGGCGTGGTGGAGCGGATCCTGGCCGTGGTCGACGGCCGCCCGGTGCTTCTCTCCGAAGTCGCGGTCTTCGAGAGGGTCCGGGGCGAGACGCAGCGGCAAGCCCTCGAGGGCCTCATCGACGAGCAGCTCATGTACCGGGAGGCGGCCCGCCTGCCCCAGGCGTCGGTGACCACGGACGAGGAGGAGCGGGCCTTCGCGAGCCTGCGCGCGCAGCTGCCGTCGGCGACCGCGGACGAAGAGGAGCAGCTCCGCCGTCTTTCGCATCGCCAGGCCGCCATCCTCAAGTACGTGGGCTTCCGGTTCCGGCCGCAGGTGCGCGTCAGCGAGGAGGCGGTGCGCGCGGCCTACGAAGCGGAAGCACGAGGGGAAGAAGGCTCGTTCGAGGAGGCGGCCCCCGCCATTCGCGCCCGCCTCGCCGAGGAAGACCTGTCGCGGCGCATCGAGGGCTGGGTGAAGGAGCTGCGGAAGGTCGCCGAGATCCGCTACAACACGGTGTCGCCGGAAGCGGCCGCCGGCGCGTCGTAGGCCCCGCGCCAGTAGTTGATCCGGATCCGCGCCAGGTCCACGAAGGCGACGGCGCCCTTGAAGGTGTCGACGCGCGTGGCCTCGTCGTTGCGCCAGGTGACGGGCAGCTCCGCGATGCGGCAGCCGTGCCGGCGGGCGACGAACAGGGCCTCGACGTCGAAGGAGAACCCGTCGAGCCGGGCGGGCGCGAAGGCCTTCGCCGCCGCCTCCGCGGTGAAGAGCTTGAAGCCGCACTGGGTATCGTGCAGCCCGGGCAGGGCCAGCACGCGCACGCAGAAATTGAAGAGCCGGCCCATGTTCTCGCGGTACCAGGGCTGGCGCACCTCGATGTTCGACTCGGGCAGGGCACGCGAGGCGATCACCACGTCGTAGCCCTCGTCCATCTTCGCCATCAGCCGGTCGAGCTCCTCGATCGGGGTCGAGAGGTCCGCGTCCGTCATCAGGCGGCGCTCGCCGCGCGCCTGCAGCATGCCGCGGCGCACGGAATATCCTTTGCCGCGATTCCCTTCGTTGCGCAGCACGGTGACTCCGGCCGCCGCCGCCCGGGCCGCGGTGTCGTCCTGGGAGCCGTCGTCGACGACGACGATCTCGTGCGCGCGCCCGGCCAGGTGGCGCTGGATCTTCTCCAACGTCGGAGGCAGGCGGCGCCCCTCGTTGTAGGCGGGAATGACGACCGAGAGGAGCGGCGCGCTCAACGCGCGCCTCTGGCCAGCGGCTCGAAGAGCCCTTCGAGGCCCAGCCGGACCTCGGCCAGGCCGAGGCTGCGCGCGCCCCCGCGTACTTCTTCCATGAAATAGCCGAGAAGTCCGCCCTCGTCCGTCCGATCCGCCTGCAGGGCGGCCAGCGCCTGCGACTTGCCCGCCTCCACCGCGCGCAGGAACCCCGCCAGCGTCTCCGTCGTCTCCGCGAGTCGATGATGGCGGCGGACGTGGACCGCGGCCAGCTCGCCGATCGTCTCCCGGAGGTACGGCGAGGCCTGCAGGCGGCGCAGGAACGCCTCCAGCTCCGCCTCCTCCCGCCGCCCCGGATCGATGGGCACGACCACGCCCTCCGGGAACTCCTCGTCGGCGGCGCTGCCCGCGCTCACGAGCACGGGCCGGCCCACGCCCAGGGCGCGCACGACCGCGCCCGACATCTCGCCGTGGGAGGGGAAGCGAAGGGCGAGCACGGCGTCGGCGGCGGCGAGGTGCCGCTCGAAATCGACCAGAGCCAGGCGGCCGGTCACGCGCAGCCCGTCGCCCAGCCCCGAGTCCTTCGCCCAGGCCGCCAGCGGCAAGCGGGGATCGCTCGCGCCCGCGACCACCAGGATCGCTTCCGGATGATCGGCCCGCAGGCGCGCCATCACGCGCATGGCGACGTCGAGGCGCTTGCTCACGGTGGCCAGGCCGGGCGCGGTGACCACGAAGGCGTCCGCGGGCAGACCCAATCGGGCCCGGCTCTCCGCGCGCGAGGGGGGAGGATCGATCGGCAGCGAAAGGTGGTGGGGCAGATGCAGACGGGGGCGGCCGGGCAGGCGCCGGGCGACGCGCGCCGCCGTCTGCGCGCTCAGCGTGACCACGCCCAGGCTTCCTTCGAGCACGCGATCGTTGAGAGGGAAGAGCGCGGGGAGCAGGTCGCCCCCGAGGTCGCGCGCCACCTGGCGGCCGACGAAGGTGCCCGTCTCGCCGTAGGCGCGGCGCATCTCGCGCAGGTAGGCGGAGACGTCGCCGCGCTCGACCGTCTCGCACAGGACGAGGTGATGCAGGCTCCAATCGTGGAGCACGACCACCCCGGGGCGCGCCCGCGCGGCCCGATAGACGAACGCGTGCGCCGGCGAGTTGCCGACGTGATAGAGGTGGAGGTCCGCCTCCGGGCTCTCCGCGCTCGCGCGCACGCGCACCACGGCGCGCAGGGCGGGGTCGGCCGCGTCGGGATCGTCGGTGACCGCCTCCACGTCGAAGAGGCGGGCCAGGGCGGGCAGGCCCTCCGCCACGTAGTCGGCAATCCCCGACGGCGACGGAGGCAGGGGGCTCCAGACGGCGAGCCTAGTCATTCATCGGCCCCCCACCCCATCCCTCCCCACGTAGGGGGAGGGAGATGCTGTAGCCAGGCGGGAAGCCGGATCATCGGATGGACTCGGTCAGGCGGTCGATCACCGCGTCCCAGGAGATGTCCGCCACGCGCGCCCGCCCCACTTCGCCCATGTCCCTCAGGCGCGCTTCCGGCCAGGACCAGAGGCTGTCCACGGCGGCGGCGATCGCTTCGGGGGTCGGCTCCGCGATCACGCCCGTCTCGCCCGCGGTGACGAACTCGAGGACGCCGCCGGCATCGGACGTCGTCACCACCGGCTTGCCCGAGAGCAGCGATTCCACCGTCACGTAGCCGTAGTCCTCGTTGAGCGGCGCGTAGTACGCGGCGCGGGCCCCGGCGTAGAGCCCGATCAGCTCCTCGGCCGAGACGAACCCGAGCAGCTCGACGCGGTCGGCCACGCCCAGTCCCTCGATCTGCTTGCGGAGCTCCCCGGCCAGCGGCCCCGTTCCGGCGATCTTGAGCTTGGCCCCGCTGCGGACGCGCTGCATGGCGTCGACGGCGAGGTCGAGCCGCTTGAGGCGGTCCAGGCGCCCGGCATAGAAAAGGTAATCGCCGTAGCCGTCCGTGCGATACCGCCCCAGGTGATGCGGCGGCGGATAGAGCGACTCGCCGTGGAGGCCGTTGTATTTCCGCAGCCGCTCGGCCACGTTGCGCGAGATCGTGTACACGGCTCGGCACTCCGCCAGCGCCGCCGTGTCCATGGCCTGGATGGCGTCGCGCACCTGGACATCCTCCGGGGTGTCCCGGAAGGAGCAGTAGGGCGTGCCGAAAAGGTCGTAGGCCTCCCGATGCTGATGAAAGAGCCAGGCCACCTTGCGCGGGTGGCGCACGAGGAAGCTCGGGAACTTGGTCGGGATGACGAGGTCCACCGACGTTCCCCCGCTCTCCGTCACGTCCACCAGCCGCCAGGCCAGCGCCTGCCGGACCAGCTCGGAGACGGGATACCACTTGAAGGGAAGAGCGGCCACGTCGGCGCGGAACCCGCGCCGCTCCAGGTTCGCGCGCAGCTCCGAGACCAGGATCTCCGCTCCGCCCGTGATGAACGGCGCCTGGGCGGCGCACACCAGGACCGTCTTCATCTCGCGGCGAGCCGCTCCTCGAGCTGCCGCATCCGGTCCCGCAGCTCGCGCAGATCGCGCTCCAGGCCCAGCCGCCCGCGCTCCGCCTCTCCCAGGACGAGGTCGATCCGCCGGACGAGGTCGTGGACGTGGGTGACGAGCTCCTCCTGGACGATGAGGTGGCGCTCGTCGATCTCGCCCATGTGGCGGCCGTGCAGCCCGAGCACGTCGTCGTAATGCCGGTGCGTGGCCGTGAGGCGCGCGTCGATGTAGTCGAGAAGCGCGTTGTCGAACTGCACCTGGCGGGAGTTGAACGACTCCTGCGCGTCGAGGACGCGGGCGAGGACCCGCCCGAGTCCCCGCGCGAGAAGGCGCCGCCATCCTCCGCCGCCCAGGGCCTCGCGCACCCGCCATCCGGCGTTGAGGGCGGCATTGTCCGGCCGCGCCGTCGCGTCGATCGGGGCAGGGGCGCGATCGGATGGCATGGCGCCGGGCACCGCGACCGCCCGCGCCGCGGGGAGCACCGCCGGCCGCTCGTGCAGCGCCCGCGCGCGAACGGCCTCGCGCACGCGGCGCAGCTCTTCCGCGACCTCCTGACGATCGGTCGTCGCTCTCCGCGCCGCATGTCGGCGATTCTAACCGCGGGCCGCCGCCGCGGCCGTGGCGGGCTTGCGCGCGAGAGCGAAGAGGCTGGCTCCGAGGGGAAGGGAGAGGTGCCGCACCAGCCGCGCCTCGATGGCAAGGAGGTTTCGGAACGTCCATTCCATCGGCGCGGGTAGGAACCCCACGTCCGAGCCGTGGCGGTGCAGGACTCGGTCGAGCGTGCGCCGGGCCGCGAGGACGGGAAAGAGCAGCGTGTTGGCGTACGTGAGGCGGGCCACCTCGAGGCCCTCGCCCTCCAGCAGCCGGCGCACCTCGCGCCGCGTGTAGCGATGCCGGGAGTGCACGGCCTCGTCGTGGGCGCCCCACAGCATCTTCAGGGCGGGGACGCGGAGAAGAAGGAGGCCGCCCGGCCTCATCACGCGCACGATCTCGCGCACGGCCCCGCGGTCGTCCTCGACCCAGCGATGGTAGAGGACGTCGAACGACGTCACCGCGTCGAAGCTCCCGTCCCGGAAGGGAAGGGACAGGAGGGTTCCGCGGGCGGCGGCCACGCCGCGGCTGCGGCAGAAGCGCAGCGCCTCGTCCGAGAGGTCGACGCCCACCGTGCGGCCGAAGCGGCGGAAATGGGCGAGGTTGTTGCCGGTCCCGCAGCCGGCGTCGAGGATGAGCCGGCCCTCCGGCGCCCCCTCCGGCCACTGGGCGGCGAGCAGGGAGAGGCTGATGGCGCGCATCCCGGCGTACCACCACTGCGTCTCCTCCGCCTCGTACATGCGGGCGTACTCCTCGACGTTCATGGCGCGTCCTTGCGGGGCACGACACGCACCGCGTCCACCAGCGCCCGGCCGCCCGGCGAGACCTCCAGCACGAGCTCGTTGGGCCCGCGGCCGAGCCAGCCGCCGTCCCCGGTCGCGCCCAGTTCGGTGAACCGGTCGGTGAGCGGAGCCCACGCGAGGGAGCGGCCATTCAGGATCAGACGAAGAGTTCCCGACCCCTGCGCGTGCACGCGCACGTCGGCCGGCCGCGCGTCCACCACGGGCAGGAAGAGCCGTGCCCGTCCCTCGACCTCACGGCAGACCAGGTGCCCGCAGGGGTGCCGTACGCTCCATCCCCCGCCCAGCCAGGCCTCGGTGTCGCGATCGCCGAGGTCGATGCGCGTGGGGCCCCCGGCCGGCCCGCCGCGAAGATCCAGTTGGCGGGCCAGGCGGTGGGCGCACCGGCTATCTCGGCCAAGAGGCGCGCGCTGTTCTCGGCCACCGCGGGGAACGAGACGGTGTCGTCGCGGGGGATGAGCTCGGCGCGGTACTGCGCCATCAGGAGAAGGTTCCAGGCGACGAGGACCGCGCCCGCAAGGGCCGCAAGCTGCAGCGGCCGGCGCTCCGCGGTCGAGCGCAGCCGGCCGAGGGCGGTGGCCAGCCCCAGGGCGAAGAGCGGCAGGGCGGGAAGGAAGCGCGCGTTGCCCAGCCCGCCGCTCCACCACGGACGCAGGCTGGCGCTGACGAGGGCCAGGGTGCCGAGTGCGCTGAGCGCGCCCGCGGCATCGCGGCGACCGCGCCACGCGCGCAGAACCAGGCCGCAGACCGCGATCGTGAGCAGCGGCGCCCAGAAGAAGAGGCCATGCCGCGAAGAGAAGAGGCTGTCGAGCAGCGCGGGGCGCCCGAGGGCGGGATGGGCGCCTGTCCCCACTTCGGCGACGAGGCTCAGACCGGCCAGGACCATGCCGAGGACGGCCCCGCTCGCGATCGCCGCCGCGCGCTCGCGACTCACCCGATGCGACCAGGCGCGAACGAGCAGGGTACCCCCGACCAGCGTGAGGGCCGTGAGGTCCGGCTCCGCGACCTCGTGCCATACGAGCCCGGTGCCATACAGGGCGAGGATGGCGGTGGCGACGCTCACCGACGCGAGGCCCGCCGTGCGCAAGTCGCGCTCCAGGATCGCGAGAGCGGCACTGACGGCAAGAATGCTCGCCCCCGCCGCCAGCGGCGGGGCGGGAGACTGCCCAGTGGCCAGGAAGGCCAGCGGGGGCAGCGCCACCGCGGCGAGCAGGGTCGCGGTTCGACGGTCCAAGCGTGACGTCACCGCGCCTCCGCCTCCGGCGCGCGCGTGGGCGCCGTCCGCGCGGCCAGGGCCGCTTCCGCCCGCCGCGCGGCATCGATCCCGAGGCCGAACGATCCGCTGATCGTCCGGTCATGGGGATGGAGCTGGCAGGAGTCGGTGAGGAACAGGTTCGGGACCGGCGTCTGGATGGAAGGCGTGGTCGTCCGATAGTCGGTCAGGCAGACGGGCTGCGCGTACCGATCGCGGAAGACGGCCGAGAAGGTCACCCATCGCCGGTCGAACGCGGGGTTGATGAGGGCCAGCGCGTCCGTGTACGCGCGCAACACCTCTTCGTCCGTCTGCGCGTACCGCGGATCGTCGGCGGAGAGGTACTGGGGGACGTAGAGGACGTGGTCTCCGCCCAGCTCGGGCAACGGGTTGAGGTTCGTGTACTCGATCATGCCCGCGAAGGGCACGCGCGCATCGTGCGCATTCACCCAGAAGAACGGGGTCACCTGCTCGCGCAGCCGGAGGAAGAGGCAGAAGATGCCGATGGTCGGGATGCGCTCGAGGGCGCGCATGTACGCGCCATCGAGGCCCTGGGCGAGGGCACGGAAGCGGGACGTGGTGACGGTGGAGATGACCGCATCCGCGGGCAGGGTCTCGCCCCCGACGCGCACTCCGGTGGCCCGCCCGCCCTGGATCCGGATCTGCTCGACGCGCGCGTTCAGGACGATGCGCCCGCCTCGACGCCGGAAGTCTTCGCCCAGCGCTTCGATCACCGTCGCGCTGCCCCCCTCGATGTAGCCGAGATCCTCGCGCCAGGGGGACGTGCGCGACCGCGAGAGGCGCACCATGCGTGCCCAGATCCAGGCCGCGCTGACCTCGTCCGCATGCTCGGAGAACTTGAACCGCATGAGGGGCTCCCAGATGACGCGATAGCTGCGCTCGCCGAACATCCGTCGCAGCCAGGCCGTCGCCTTCAGGGGGGCGAGGTCCTCCTCGCGCATCCGCTGGGCCAGCTTCACCGCCGCTCCCGCGCGGATGCGGTCGTGCAGCGGCAGGGCCCGGAACATCAGCAGCTCGACGGGAGTGAGGAACGGATAGAGCCGGCCGTCGACGAAGTACGCCATGCGCGAGTCGCGCCAGTGCAGCTTGTGCGAGAGACCAAGCTCGTCGAGGGTCTCGACGAGATGGTCGTCGCCCTTGCAGATGAAGTGGTAGTAGCGCTCGATGCGGACGCCCTGGACGTCGAAGGCGCTGGCCAGCCCGCCCAGCACCGGCGCGCTCTCCAGCAGCGTGACCTCCGCGCCCGACTTCACGAGGTCGTGGGCGGCCTTGATGCCGGCGGGGCCGCCGCCGATCACGATCGCGCGCCGGGTCATCGGGCCTGGAAACCCCGCGGCGCCTCGGGCGCGCCGGAACGGACGAGCACGAAGGCCTCGACGCACACGGAGCCGGAGTCGGGGACGAGGACGAGGTCGTTGAGCTCGCGATGCCAGAAGGCGGCGGGCAGCCGGAGGCTCCCGGCCGTCCCCGCGCGATCGACGCGCAGGGTGCCGGCCTCGTGTCCATTCAAGCGGAGGCGCACGTCGCGCGGCCCGTCCACGCTCGTGGCGGCCAGGGACAGGGCCAGGTCCTCCGGCACGTCCAGCGGGACGAGGATGCGCGCCGGGCCCGTCGCCGCGCGGCACGGCCCGCCGCCCGTCTCCCGTCTCTGGCTCCACCCTTCGGCGAGCAGCGCTCCGTCGCCACCGCCGACGTCGATGCGGCCGCCGAGGTTGTTCTGACGGTAGAAGAGATACCGGCCCACCGCGCCATCGTACTGTCGCGGCGAGAGGTGCTGCTGCCAGGCGAAGAGCCAGCTCGCGGGCCAGGTGGGCGGGCTTCCGGCGAGGTCGGCCACCGCGCGCGCCGCGCCCCCGACGAGCCGCGGGAACGCCGCGCGATCGGGAGCGACGTCCCGGCGCGCGACCTGCATGATCAGGCCGAGGTTCCAGGCCACCGCGGGCACCAGGGCGGCCCCGACCGCGAGCTGCGGATGGCGGGCAAGAGTGCGCCGTGCCCACTCCAGGCTGCCGGCGACACCCAGGGCCAGCAGGGGGAGGAGGCTGTCGAACCTCCGGTTCGAGAAGGAGCCGCCCGCCCACCAGTCGCCGGAGCACATGTTCACGTAGGTCATGGCCAGGAGAGGCGGCAGCAGCGGCCAGGCCAGCGGTGCCCGCCGGCGCAGCAGCCAGAAGTAGCCGAGGTAGCCGGCCCAGAAGACCGGAGTCCAGGACAGCAGGCCGTGGCGCGTGGAGAACAGGGTCTGAAGGACGTACGGATGATCCAGCCGCAGGAAGTCCGCGCCGTGCGGCGGATAGCGCAGCAGCCACTCGCCGTAGATGGCCTTCCAGGCCGCCATCTGCGGGAAGGCGCCGAGCAGCGCGGCCAGGCCGACGAGAGCCGCGCGCCGGCATCCCTCCCGGGCCTCACGTCCGCCCCGCCTCATCGCCATCAGCGCATCCGATGCGGGGAGGAGCAGGAGGAGCGCGTTCTGCCAACGCAGGCACATGGCGAAGCCGGCGGCCAGACCGAGCGCCAGCGCCGCCGAGGCGGTGGGCCGGGCCCGCTGTCGGTCCCAGAGCCAGACGACGAGGGCGGCGGCGGCGGCGGAGGCGGCATGCGACATGGTGGGCTGGTGGACCATGTACCACTGGAGGAAGGTCGCCCACCAGGCGAGCAGCGCGCCCAGGAGCGCGGTGTCGTGGGGAAAGTGCCGTCGCAGCAGGTCGTGGATGAGGAGCACGGCCCCGAAGCCGTAGAGCAGGCTACCCAGGGCGACGGCGTTGACGTGCTCGGGGCCGTATCCGCTGAGATCCACGTCGAGGCCCAGCGCGCGCTCCGTCCGGGCCACGGCCTCGCCGGCCGCGAAGAAGGGGATCCAGGCCAGGCCGGGGCCGACGGAGAAGATGGACCGGCGCAGTCCCGTGCGCGTCGGCACCTTCAGGTCGGCGCGGTCGATCATCTCGTAGTGGGTGTACTCGTTCGTGAAGTCGAGGTCGGCGTCCTTCATCAGCGAACGCACGTAGACGTAGTAGCTCACCCCGTCGCCGGCGATGCGCCCGCCCCACACGTGGAACTGCACGATGGACACCAGCAGCAGCGCGACCAGCAGCAGGGGCGCGCCCCGCCCAGATCGGGGCCCGGGCCCCGTCCATGCGCGAAACACGAGCGTGGCCCCGGTGGCGGCGGCGAGGAGGCCCGCGACGAGCAGGCCCTTCGGCCGGCCGGTGATGACGACCGCGGCCAGGCTGGCGGTCGGGACGCCCGCGACGAGGGTGAGCAAGAGACGCCCGCGCGTCATCGGCGCTCCTCTCGGCGCAGCTCCTCGTAGAGGGCGAGCGTCCGGTCCACGAGCACGCTGCACGTGAACGCGTCGCGCACGCGCCGCCGGCCCGCCGTCCCCATCGCCTCGCGCCGCGGCCGATCCTGGGCGAGCTCCCCCAGCGCGGCGGCCAGGCCGGAGCGGTCGGCGGGCGCGACGAGAAGCCCGGTCACGCCGTGCGCCACCTTGTCCGGAATCCCGCCCGCGCGAGTGGCCACCACCGCGCGGCCGTGCGCCATCGCTTCCAGCGTGACCAGGCTCGACCCCTCGTAGTGCGTGGGGTGCACGAAGAGGTCCGCGCGCTCGTAGAGCGCGTGGAGCAGCGCGTCCTCCACGCGCCCGGCGAAGTGGACGTGCGGCGCGAGCGCGGGCGTGAGGCCGCGGCGCAGGAGTGCGGCCCCGGATCCCTCGCCCACGATGGCCCAGGCCCAGGTCGGGCCGAGCCGTCCCTGGGCGTGCAGGGCGGCCAGGGCCGCGCGCGCGTCGTCGAACCCCTTGTAACCCTCGAGGCGGCCCACGGAGAGGAAGATCGGATCCGCGCCGCGCAGCGCGGGCAGCGCTGCTTCCGCGACCGCGGGCGCGTCCGGCGGGGTGAGGGCGGCAATCTCCTCGACGTCGACGCCGTTGGGCAGCACGACCACGCGGGCGGGATCGACGCCCAGGTAGCGGGGCACTTCCGCGCGGGTGGCCTCGTCCGTCGCCACCACGCGATCGGCGAGCCGCGCCGCTTCGCGAGACAGCCGGCGGAGGCGGGTGAGGGCCACGCGCTTGAGCCCGCCCGCCTTGTGCTCCTCGAGGCCCTGCGGGTTCATGACCAGCGGCGCGCGCAGGCTCGCGTCGCCCCGGCGCCGCCGTCCGTACCCCAGGGCGGTGAGGCCCTGGGCATCGACGATGTCGACCTCGCCCGCGCGCACCATGTCCGCGACCGTCTCCCCGACGCGCGCCGCGAAGGCGGGGTAGTGAAGGGTGCGCGAGAAGATGCGGCCGTGCCCGCGGCCCGTGTCGCCGTAGGGCACCGTCACCACGCGTCCCGGAAAGGTCCCGGCGTGCGTGGCCGGCCGCGTCACGAGCACCGTGTCCACACCGCGGGCCTCAAGGTGCCTGGCCAGGAGATACACGGCGCGCTCCATCCCTCCCGGGTCGTGCAGGGGATACGCGGAGCGGCTCAAGAGGGCCACTTTCAAGCCAGCCGCCGATAGACGGCTTCGTAGCGCGGGACGAGCACGCCCGGGGAAAAAGCCTCCGCGCGCGCCTGCGCCGCCTCCCCCAGCCGTCCGCGCAGCGCGCGATCGGCAGCGATCCGACCCACGGCCTCGGCCAGGGCC
>QHVP01000504.1 GCA_003222295.1 Acidobacteriota bacterium
CCTCAGCGAGCACGGCAACATGAGCTCGGTCACCGTCCTCTTCGTGCTCGACGAGATGATCCGCGCCGGCGGCCTGCGCTGCGGCGAGAAGGGCATCCTGGGCGCGTTCGGCCCCGGGTTCGGCGCCGAGTTCGCATTGCTCGAGTTCTGCTGAGCGCGAACCACGCGTGATCGATCTCCGCGCCCGCGCCACCGACCCCGAGGCCCTCGACCTCGGCGTCGCCCCCGAGGAAGCGCTGCGCAGCCTGGCCGACCTGCGGTTCGTGAACCGGTGGCTCGGCAACCGCGGCCGCCTCCTGGGTGCGGTCCTCCCCTACCTTCGGTCCTCCGACCGCCCGCGGCTGCTGGACGTCGGCTGCGGATCGGGCGACGTCGCCGTCGCACTACGGCAGGCCCTGGGCGGCCCCCTCGCCGCCGTGGGCGTCGACATCAAGCTCCTGCATCTGCAAGCGGCACCGGCGGAGCTGCTGCGCGTGGTGGCGGATGCTCACCGCCTGCCCTTCGCCGCCGGCACCTTCGACGTGGTGACGGCGTCGCTGTTCCTGCACCACTTCGACCAGTCCGAGCTGCCCGATCTCCTGCGCGCGCTCTACGCCCTCGCGCGGCGGGCTCTCGTCGTGAACGACCTGCGCCGCGCGCGCGTGCCCTACGTGTTCGGCAAGGCCGTCTTCCCGCTGCTCTTCCAGTCGCGGGTCAGCATCGAGGACGGCCTCATCTCGATACGCAGCTCCTTCCGCGAGCCCGAGCTACGGGCGGCCTTCGCGGCCGCGGGCGTGCCTTCGGTGCGCATCGAGCGCAGCTGGCCGTATCGGCTCCTGGCCATCGCGGAGAAGCCCCCTGCCTGAGGTGGTGGTCGTGGGCGCGGGGCCGGCGGGGACGGCCGCGGCCGTGTTCCTGCGGCAGGCCGGCCACGACGTCGTCCTGGTGGACGAGGCCCGGTTCCCGCGCGACAAGGTGTGCGGGGAAGGCGTCTCGCCGGAAGCCTGGCCCCTGCTGGCCCGGATGGGCGCGGACGGCGCGGTGCGGGCTCTCCGGCCTCGCCCCCTGCGCGGGATGAAGCTGACCGCGCCCGACGGCACCGCGTTCGTCGGCGAATACCCCGGCCCGCGCGAGCCGGGGTTCGCGGTGCGCCGCTGGTGCCTGGATCGCGCCCTGCTGGAGTGCGCGCGCGGCGCGGGCGTCGACGTGCGCGAGGGCGTGCGCGCCCTCGACATCGTCGCGACAGGCGGGGTGGTCCGCGGCGTCGTCCTGGAGGGGTTCGACGGTCCGCAACGCCTCGAGGCCCGACTCGTGGTCGCCGCCGACGGCCGGCGCAGCGTCGTGGCGCGGAAGCTCGGCCTGCTCCGCGAGCACCGGACTCTCCGCAAGTTCGCGGTGCGCGGCTACTGGAAGGGCGTCGGCGGGCTGACCGACCACGGGGAGATGCACGTGACGCGCGGCGGCTACTGCGGCATCGCGCCCCTCGGCGACGACGAGGCCAACGTCACCTTCGTGCTCGACCAGGCCGACATGCGGCGGGCGGGCGGCGATCTCGAGGACTTCTACCTGCGCACGCTGGAGCGGTGGCCGCGCGTCGCCGAACGGCTGCCGCGCGCCGGCCTGACGAGCCGCCCGCGCGCGATCGGACCCCTCGCTCTCGAGGCGCGCCGAGTCTCCGCTCCGGGCGCGGTCCTGGTCGGAGATGCCGCCGGCTTCTACGACCCGTTCACGGGCGAGGGTGTCACCCTCGCCCTGCGTGGCGCGGAGCTGGCCGCCGGGGTCGCCCATCGGGCGCTCACCGGCGGCTCGACCGATCTTCGTCTCTACGACCGGCTGCGTGACGAGGCGACCCGGGACAAGTTCCGCCTCAATCGCCTGCTGCAGCGCGTCGTGGCCTGGCCGGCGCTGGCCAACGCGGTGGCGGGACGCCTGTCCCGAAGGCCGGATCTCGCGGACCGGCTGGTGGGGATTGCGGGAGATTTCGTGCCGGCGCGGACGGCGATGGGAGCGGGATTCCTGTACGAGATGTTGAAGGGGTAGATAACAGCAAATCGATCGACACGGTAACAGACAAGAGGCTGTGGCCAGGTCGGCCTGTCACCTACGAACGATCATCAACAGCGGCGGCCAGGCGCGGGGAGGCATCTCGTGCCTCCCCGCAGCCAGTCCTAGACGAGGAAAAGCATTTCGCGGTACTTGGGCAGCGGCCAGAACTCGTCCGCCACCGTCTCCTCGATCTTGTCGCAGACCTCGCGGACCGCCGCCATCGCGGGCACGACCTGGTCAGCGAGGATGCGCGCGTGCTTCACCATGTCGCCGGCGCCGCTCGCCTTCTCGGCCGCCGCTTGCAGGTCCTGCACCCGCGAGTTGAGCGCTTCGACGGAGGCCTCGACGCGCTCCGCGGACGAGCGGATCGTCTTCCCGCTGCCCGCTTTGGCCAGGAGGGCGAGTTGGCGGAAGGCCGCCGGGAGCACGTGGCTGGACACGAGGTTCTTCAGCGCTTCCACCTCGATGTCCAGGTCCTTGATGTAGCGCTCCATGCGCACGTGATAGCGGGCATCGGACTCCGCTTCCGTGAACACCTTCGTCCGGGCCAGGAACTCGCGCGCTTCCGGCCGCACCAGCTCGGCCAGCGCTTCCGGCGACGTCTTCAAGTTCGGCAGGCCGCGCTTCTGGGCCTCCTCCACCCACTCCGGGGCGTAGTTGTTCCCCTCGAAACGAACGGCCTTGGTCGCCACGACGGCCTCACGGACGGCCTCGAGCACGGCATCCTGCAGGTTCGCACCCTTCGACGTGCGGATGGAAAGCGCTTCCTCGAACTCGCCCAGGGCCTCTCCGACGGCCACGTTCAGGAAGGCGATGGGAAGCGAGATCGACTGCGCGGAGGAGACGGCGCGGAACTCGAACTTGTTCCCGGTGAACGCGAAGGGCGAGGTGCGGTTGCGGTCGGTCTGGTCGCGCGCGACCTCGGGCAGCTTGCGGATGCCGAGGCTGATCGTCTCCATGGTGTTGGCCCCGCCCTTCTCCTTCTTCTCGATGGCGTCCAGGACGCGCGTGAGCTGGTCGCCCAGGAACACGGAGATGATCGCGGGTGGCGCCTCGTTGGCGCCCAGGCGATGGTCGTTGCCCGAGCCGGCGATGGCGGCGCGCAGGAGGCCGGCGCGCTTGTGAACACCCTTGAGGGTGGCGGCCAGGAAGACCAGGAACTGGAGGTTCTTCTCCGGCGTGGCCCCCGGTTCCAGGAGGTTGCGCCCCTGGGAGTCCATGAGCGACCAGTTGCAGTGCTTGCCGCTGCCGTTGATGCCGGCGAAAGGCTTCTCGTGCAGGAGCAGGGCGAGGTTGTGGCGCCGGGCGATGCGGCCCATCGTCTCCATCACGAGCTGGTTGTGGTCGGAGGCGACGTTGGCCTCCTCGAAGATGGGCGCCGACTCGTACTGGCTCGGCGCCACCTCGTTGTGGCGCGTCTTCACGGGCACGCCGAGCTTGTAGAGCTCGGTCTCCGTCTCCTGCATGCAGGCCAGGATGCGGTCCTTGATGCTCCCGAAATA
>QHVP01000505.1 GCA_003222295.1 Acidobacteriota bacterium
CGACAGGGCGGCCGCCGAGTCCTGGAAGAGGAGCTGCACCTGCTCGCGAAACGCGCGCAACGCGGCGCCCCGAAGGGACGCCACGTCGGCACCGTCGAACCGGATCTCCCCGCGCGTCGGCTCCTCCTGGCCAGCGAGGCAGCGTGCGAGGGTCGACTTCCCCGAACCGGATTGGCCGACGAGGGCGACGACGGTGCCGCGGTCGAGGCGTAGGTCCACGTCGGCCAGGGCGTCGACGGGAGCGGAGCGGCCGGCCCGGCGGCGCGCGTAGCGTTTGCTGAGACCGCGGATGCGGACCAGCGGCTCGTCATTCATGGAGCCTGCTCGACGCAGACCGCCCGCCGTTCGGGACAGCGCGGCTCGAACGCGCATCCCGGCGGCAGGTTCGCCGGGTCCGGGGGCGAGCCGGGAATGGGGACGGGGCGGCTTGGGGGCCCCGGGCGCATCGCCGCACGCGGATAGGCGAGGGAGAGGCCGCGGGTGTAGGGATGCAGAGGCTGGCCGAACACCTGGGCCGGCGTCCCCGTCTCCACCAGGGTCCCCGCGTACATGACGAGGACGCGCCGCGCCACCGCCGCCAGGGCGCCGAGGTCATGACTGGCCATCAGGACGGCAAGGCCGAGCCGAGACTGGAGCGAGGCGATCAGACCCAACACCTCCGCCTGGGTGGTGGAGTCGAGCGATGCCGTCGGCTCGTCGGCCAGGAGGAGCGCGGGCCGGCATGCGAGCGCCTGCGCGAGGACGACGCGCTGGCGCTGGCCGCCGCTCAGCTCGTGCGGATAGGCGTCGTAGACGCGGTCGGGCGGGGTGAACCCGACTTCGGCGAGGATGGACAGCGCGTCGTCGCGGCAACGGCGTCCGCTCTGATCGCGGTGGGCGCGGAGCACCTCCGCCACCTGCGCGCCCACGCGGCGCACCGGGTTGAGGGCGAGCGCGGGATCCTGGAACACGATCGCGATCTCGGCCCCGCGCACGCGCCGCAGCTCCGAAGGCGGCCGCCCGAGCAGATCGCGCCCCCGGAACCGGATCGCGCCCTTGACGACGCGCGCGGACGGGGGAAGCAGACCCAGGATGGCGAGAAGGAGCGTCGATTTCCCGCAGCCGGACTCGCCGAGCAGGCCGACGACCTCGCCGCCCTCGACGTCGAAGGTGAGGTCCCTGGCCGCCCACACCGGCCCGCCGCCGGTGTGGTACGCGACGGCGAGGTCCTCGACCTCGAGCAGGCCCGGCACCCGCGAATGATAGGACGAGCCCAGGCGGAAAATCTTGAATCGTCGTCCCCCTCGCCGTGAATTGCCGTCCTATGATTCTTGAAGGGTCGCGTCCGCCCATGCTTTCGGGCGGCTGAGGACGGGGCCGATGATGACGCAAGCGAACGTCGGTTCGGGACGGCATTCGGAGCACGAGCATTTCCGCGAAGAGGATTGGCTCGACTTCGCGCGCGATGTAGGCGACCGCGCGCACCGCGCACTCGTCGCCCGCCATCTCGAGACGGGCTGCCCCGAATGCGAGGAGACACTCCGGCTCTGGGCGGCGGTGCTCACCATCGCCGACCAGGAGGCAGGGGTTCTCCCGAACTCCGTCCTCCAGAGGATGAAGGACCGCTTTTCCGTGCATCGTCCCGCGAAGCTGGGCGAGAAGATCGCCGCGGGGGCCGCCCTCGTCTTCGACAGCTTCCGCCAGCCGCTGCTGGCGGGGATGCGCGCCTCGAGCGGTGCGACGGCCCGTCAGCTCCTGTACAAGGCCGGACGCTACACGATCAAGCTCCAGGTCGAGCCGGGTATGGAGCAGGAGCGGCTGTCCATCGTCGGCCAGATCCTGGACGAGCAGGATCCGGCGGGTGGGCTGCGAGACATCGCCGTGCTCGCACTGAAGGGCAGCCACACGCTCGACCGGACCATCACGAACCAGCTGGGCGAGTTCTATCTGGAGCCGGGTGCCACCGACAAGCTCCAGCTCTCCGTCGACGTCCCCGAGATCGGCACCTTCACCGTCGAGTCCTCCCGGCGATCGCTGAAAGCCGGGCGAGGCGCGGAGGGAGGGGCGATCCAGGGTTTCGGTCGCGGTAGGAAGGCGCGACCGCGGTAGACGGCCGGGCTCAGGCAGGAAGGGTAAGTTCGCAGATGAAAACAAAATCGGTCATCTTCTCGGCCATATTCCTCGCGGCGCTGGCCACGCCGGTCGCAGCATGGGACACCAGTCGGTCCATCGTCCGCATCAAGAGCAACCTGGTCGGCCGGACGGTGATGCAATCCATTTGCGCCCAGCTCCATTGCGAGATCCTGCATTCGCTGGATACCCTCCCCGGAGAGACGGGCCCGAGCTCGTTGTTCGTCGTGCGCAACCTGCCCGCGCCCAGCCTGTCCGTCAACTACGACCTTCTCGGCATCGAATCCGTGGAGGCCGATCTGCCCGCGTGGCTGGCCGAGGACGACACCTGGGGGGTGTCGCAGGCAACGGCCGCCGTTCTCGACGGGCTCGCCGACCACACGCCGGCGACCTACTACGGCTCGACGGCCTGGCAGTCCTATCTCGGGCAGCCTGCGTCCACCATCGTCCGGGCGAGCGACGCGCACTGCACGCTCCGCGCGACGGGCGGCGGAACCGTCGCCATCGTCGATACCGGCGTCGACATCGACCACCCCACGCTGGCCCCCGTGCTGACGGCAGGCTACGACTTCACGCGCGACGTCAACGGGGGTGATGAGAAGGCCGACGCCGGTGGATCGCGAGGAGTGACGGCCGACGGCGTGTATGGCGTCAGGCTCGACGATTCCACGCTGGCCGACTTCGGCCACGGCACCATGGTGGCGGGCGTCGTGCACCTCGTGGCGCCTACCGCCCACATCATGCCGTTGAAGGCGTTCGCCTCGGACGGGACGGGCTACACGTCGGACATCATCCGCGCCATCGTCTACGCCGGCCGGAGCGGGGCCAACGTCCTCAACATGAGCTTCTCCCGGCGGACGCCGTCGGCCGAGCTCAAGCGCGCGATCGACAAGGCGGCCGCCCTCGGGGTCATCGCGGTGGCTTCGGCTGGCAACGACGGGCGGCCGACCCTGATGTACCCGGCGGCGTACGACAACGTGATGGGCGTGGCGTCCACGGCCGACGACGATGCGCGGTCGTCGTTCTCCAATTACGGCTCCGATCTCGTCTGGGTCGCCGCCCCTGGAGAAGGGATCATCACGACCTATCCCTGGGGCACGTTCGCCGGCGCGTGGGGCACCTCCTTCAGCGCGCCGATGGTGTCCGGGGCCGTGGCCCTGCTCGTGGGGTTGGAGAGCACCGCGACCTACGGCCAGGTCTCGTCGGCGGTGGCGCAGGCGCAGCCGCTCACGGCGGAACTCGGCTACGGGCGGCTCGACCTCTACCGGGCGGTGTCGGCCGGGCGTGGCCTGTGGCCAGACGCCGTCGAAAGCCCCATCCCCGACGCCTGTGACTCGTCTCACGTCGACTGGGGGACCGGGCCCTGATCGCGGCCGGGCTGAGGTGAGGACCGGCGAGCCTTCTGCTATCCTTGCCGCCCCATGCACGCGTTGGGCGGCCCTCCCCTCAGCCCGTGAAGCGCCGCGAGTGGGGGCTCGCACGCCGCGCCAGCCGCGGCGACGCCGGCGATCCGGATCCGACGGCCCCCCTCTCCGAACCGACCGACCGTAGCGCCGCTGAACGTTCCACGGCCACGTCGA
>QHVP01000508.1 GCA_003222295.1 Acidobacteriota bacterium
ACGACGTCCGCCAGGTCCAGGCGCACCACGCCGGAGCGCAGGCTGTCCTCGAGGGCGGTGACGTAGCCGTTGTGCAGCCGCCGGGAGACGGCCACCGCGGCCAGACAGAGGACGGCGGCCAGCGCGAAGAGCGCGCGCACGCTGGAGCGAAAGGGTCCGGCGGCCAGGCCCAGGATCACCAGGCCGCCCACGACCGTACCGAGCTTGTCGAAGCCGACGTCGACGATGGCCTTGGTCGGCCGCTTGCGGCGCTCGGCCACGGGCGTGAACAGCAGCTCGTAACCCGATCGGAAGAGCGAGTTGTTCAACACGCCGTGCGCGCCGCGGGCGAGAAGGGCGCTCCCGAGGCCCGGAGAGGCCAGGCCCGCGAGCGCGCCCACGGCCACCGCGGCCGGCCGCAGGGCGACGGTTCCCGCCAGGCCGAGGCGGCGCAGGGCGGGCCGGGCCAGGGTCATCTGCACGGCCAGGGCCAGCCAGCCCACGCCGGTGTGGAACAGCGCGAAGAACGACATCAGGGGCGCGCCGGACGCGAAGGTGGCCGCGGCCCGCGAGCTCAGGCTGAAGTCGAGGAGCGTCTCGGTGGCCGCGCCCAGCGCGACCACGAGGGCGAGGTCGCGCAGGTACGGCACTTCCTTCATCACCCGCAGACCCGAGAGGGGACCGGTGGCCTCGCGGCGCGCGGCGCGGCGCTCGACGGTGCCGCGGCCCGGCGTCTCTCCCGGCCCCAGGCGCGAGAGGGCGAGCAGGCACACCACGTTGAAGGCCGCCATCATCGCCAGCATGGTCGGCACGGCCACCAGGCGGGCGGTGACCCAGGCCAGCATTCCGCCCGCGACGCCACCGAGCGAGGCGCCGAGCGCGATGTCGCCCATCACGCGGCGCGCGGTGTGGGGATCGAAGCGCTCGTTCATGAGCGACCAGAACCCGGAGACGACGGTGGCCCCGAAGACGGCCATGTGGAGGTAGACGGCGATCGCGGCCAGACGCGGCTGCGCGAGGCTGAGCCCCCATTCCGCCAGCAGCAGCACCGTGCCCGCCGCGATCGTGACCGGCACCACCTGCGCGGGCGGGCGGCGGGAGAGGGCGGCGGAGAAGGCGAGCACGGCCAGCGCGGAGAGCACCGCCGCCGCGATCATCACGAGGGGCAGGGAGGAGACGTGGAACGTGGACAGGAAGAGCGCGTCGCGGGTGGCCCGTCCCGCGACCTGCTGGGCGATGAGCGCGCCCGCGGCCACCATGGCCGCCACGACCGCCCTGCACAAGCCCTCGTCCGTCTTCGCGGCCGCCGACGTCCTCACCGCGGCGGGCGCGGTGGAATTGACGAGCCACACCGCCCTGGGCGCCGGCCACGATTTCTGGCGCGGCGGCTGACGTTGGGGTCAGGTCGCTAGCGTTTCGATGCGCTGCGTTTCCGCCGCCTGAGCGCCGCCAGGCGCGGCTGAAAAAGACGGGAGGCCGTCCGCTCGGAGCCGGTCGGTGCTACGGTGGAGATGGGCCGGTTCACCGGCCGTCCTGGCCACGCCCGTGCGGGCGGTGGCGCTCCCGCTTTTCCCTCGCTACACCGGGGGTCCCACCATGGTCCGGTCTCGTACCCTCGAGGGAATCACGGTCCTTCTCGTCGACGACGATCCCGAGGAGCTCGCGGTCGTCGGCACCCTCTTGCGAAGCGAAGGGGCGGACGTCACCACCGTGGCCAGGGTCGAGGACGCGCTGCGCGCGCTGCACAGCGCGCCGCCGCGCGTGCTGGTGAGCGACCTCGTCATCCCCGGCCACGACGGGTTCACTTTGATCCGCCGCGTCCGCCGCCTAGAAAAGGAGGATGGCGGCGACCTGCCCGCCCTGGCCATATCCGGGTTCGGCAACGCGGAGCAGCGCCGCTACGCGCTCGCCGAAGGCTTCGACGAATACCTGTCCAAGCCGGTCCACGAGCGCATCGTGGCAACCGTGGCGCGGATGGCGTCCACTCCGCGCTGCTGAAGGAAGGCGGCGCGCGAGGACGACTTCGAACGTGGCTTTCGAAGGTCTATGCCCGCTGGCGCCGGAAGATCTCCATGACCGTCCCCAGCGTGTCGGCCTCGGCGGCCAGCTTGTCCGGCCGGTGGCGCTTCACGCGCGCGAAGCGCAGGGCCAGACCCGCCGGATAGCGCGGCGACTCCTGCAGGTCGCTGAAGGCGATCTCGACCACGATCTCGGGCCGGACGTGCACGATGTGGCCGTCGCGGCTGGTCTCCAGGGCCAGCAGCGTCTCCGTCTGCCAGCGCAGCATCGTGTCGGTGAGGCCCTTGAAGGTCTTGCCCAGCATGACGAAGCGGCCGCTCTCCGGGTCGCGCGCGCCCAGGTGCAGGTTGGAGAGCCAGCCCTGGCGGCGGCCGCTGCCCCATTCCACGGCCAGGATGACGAGGTCGAGGGTCTCCGCGGCCTTGAGCTTCAGCCAGTGGAACCCGCGGTGGCCGGCCATGTAGGGCGCCTCCAGCGATTTGGCCATCAGGCCTTCGTGGCCCGCGGCCAGCGCCTGGCGGAGAAACCGGTCCGCGTCCTCCGGGTCACGCGTGACCAGGCGCGGCAGCCGTTGGCGCTCCGGGACGATGCTGGCCAGCCGCTCCGCGCGCTGCGCGTAGGGGAGGCCGATCAGCGCCCCTTCGCCGTCGCGGTAGAGGCAGTCGAAGAAGAACGAGGAGAGGGGCAGCTCGCGCCGCGCCGCCGCCACGTCCTTCGACCGCCCGAAACGCCGCATCGTCACCTGGAAGGGATGCGGCCGG
>QHVP01000509.1:0-8452 GCA_003222295.1 Acidobacteriota bacterium
AGCGCGTCGGCGTCGATGCGGTTCTGCAGCCCGAAGTTGCCGTAGATCTCGAAGCGGTCGGTCACCCCGAAGCCGAGGGACACGCCGTGGATGGAGATGTCCTCGTCCTTCGGGTCACGATCCAGGTTGTCCCGGAAGAGCTGGAAGGAGAACTTTCCCTTGGGGAGGGTGTAGGCGGTCGGCATGTGGAAAAGGCCCGTCGTTCCGTCGTAGGCCGGAGTCGCGGGATGCACTTCCCAGTCGCGACCGTCGATGGTCATCACCCACGTCTTGACGTTCGCTCTCTCCACCGTGTCGTGATGCGTCTCCGTGGTGGTCGTGGTGGTGGTCTGAGTGGTGGTCACGGTGGTGTCGCTGCTCGTCCCCCGGTTCCTCTCCTCAGGAGGCGCTCGCGAAGGCGAGCAGCCCTCCGAGCATCCAGGTTGTCAATGGTCGTCTCATCGGAACGTCCCTCCTTTTGCTGGCCTTTGCTTACTATACTCTGAAGTGTAGCAGCGTCATGGCTGCACGATCACGTTGTTCTCCACTGCTGCGCTCGCGGCTTCTCGCGCCACGACCCCCGCTAGATCCTTCGCCGCTCCTGTGCGCACGCGCCCGGTGAGCACCAGCCGGCCGTGGACCATCTGGGCCTTCAAGACGAAGCGGGCCAGATTGGGATTGGTGGCCAGGGCGGTCTGGGCCGCGCGCGCGGGGTCGGCGGACGCGCCCGCGCTGGCCGCGGCCGGGGAGCCGGCCGGTGCGCCCGGCGCGCCCGCGACCTGCAGGGCGTCCTTCACCGACGCGACCTGCGGCGTCTGTTGCGCGATCTGGAGGGCAGCCTGGCGCTGAGCATCGGATGTCACCGTCCCTCCGAGGGTCACGTCGCGCCGAAAGGCGGACACCTTGACGTCGGCTCCCTTCATGTCCTTGCTGAGCGAGTAGGCCAGCTTGACCTTGGCCTCGAGCGCGTGGTCGTCGAAGTTCTCGCCGAAGGAGCGACCCTCGCCCGACGACGGGGCCAGCGTGGGATCGACCCGCAGCTCGTTGTCGACGCGGGCCACGTCCGGCACGCCGCCGGCGACGCGGGCCGCGTTGGCGCGGACCTCCTCGCTGGGCACGGCACCGCGGAGGACGACGGTGCCGTCATCGTGCGCGTCGACCTCGATGGGATAGGAAGTCAAGTTGCGATTCAGCTCCAGGGCGGCCTTCACGGATCCCTTCGTCTTCGTGGCGCGCAGCTTCTCGCCGACCGTCTGTCCGACCTCGCCGAGCTTCGTGCCCACGTCTCCGAGCTTCTCGCTCCGGAGGTGAGGCAACCGGCCCGGCTGGTACTTCCAGTAATAAAGGACTCCGAGCACCAGGGCGACGACGACCAGGAGGGCAAGGGCGCGTCTCAAGGTGTCTGGTCTCCTTGAACAGTTACTTCTATAGGCTCGACCAACGGCCGAGGCGATGCAAGATCCATGCGCAAGATTTCCGATATGCCTGGACTGCCAATCCGGCGAGGAAACGCCTCGCCCGGCCGAGGCCGTGGCGCGCGCAGGGGCCGCAGTGGGGCATGTTTGGTGGCGCGGCGGCGGCGGGAAGGCCCACCTCGTGAGCGTGATGACGTCGCGGGAGGCGATCGGCTTTGTACAATTTGCACGCACGGCACGCACGCGCCCGCTATCTCTATTAAGGTGCCCCTTCCGGCGTGCCGGGGCGCGCCCGCTATCATGGGCGGCGTGCGCATACTGACCGTCGCCGTGGGCGGGGTCGTGCTTCTGGGCGCCGCGCGCGCCGCGCCGCTGGCCTCGCCGCCCTCGCCTCCGGCCGCGGAGACGGCCTACACCGCCACCGACGAGGCGGTGACGCGTCTCCTGCCCTTGATCCGCGCGTCGCTCGAGGCGAACCGCAAGGAGTTCCGCGGCCGCACCGGCCTCGTCCGCGGCTTCGGGGCGGGCACGCTCTACCCGCAGGTCTGGCTGCGCGACAGCGCCACCCTGATTCCGGCCACGCGCTTCCTCTACTCGCGGGAGCACCTGACGTCCTGGATCGAAGAGCACCTCTCCCACCAGCGGGCGGACGGGGCCCTGCAGGACTGGATCGCGGCCGGGGAGGCGGCACGGTTCATCGCCGATGCTCCGCGCGCGGCGGAGGTGTTCCGCGCCCCCGGCATCGTGCTGACCGCCGATCGCAATACCACCGAGAGCGACCAGGAGTCGAGCGCGGTGGGCGCCGCCGCGCAGGTGTTCGCGATCACCGGCGACCGCGCCTGGCTGAAGCGGGCGGTGGCCGGCCGGCCGCTCATCTCGCGTCTGGATGCCGCCCTCGAATCCGTGCGCGCCCAGCGCTTCGATGCCGCCCGCGGGCTGGTGACGGCCGCCTTCACCGCGGACTGGGGCGACGTCAGCCCCGCGCACGGCGACCAGCAGGCGATCTACCTGGATGCGACGACGCCGATCGTGGCCGGCCTCTACGCCAGCGCGCTGTACGTGGGCGCGGCGCACGACCTGGCCGGCCTGCATCGCGCCGTCGGCGACGCCGTGGGTGGCCGGCGCTGGGACGATCGAGCGCGGCTCATCGCCGACGGCATCGAGCGCCATCTCTGGCAGCCGGAGCGCGGCTTCTATCGGATGCACGCCATCCTTTCCTGGCCCCTCCCAGGCCGCGTCCCCCAGGACGACGACCGGTTCGGCATGGGGGGCAACGCGGTGGCCCTTCTGGCCGGCATCGGGGACGAGGCGCGCATGCGGCGCGTGATGGGGGTCGCGCTCGGACGACAGCGTCGTTACCGGATGTCGACGGTGTCGGGGGTACTCCTGCCCCCGTACCCGTCGGGGCTGTTCCGCCATCCGATCCTGCGCGAGGAGTTCGCGTACCAGAACGGCGGGGAATGGGATTGGTTCGGCGGACGACTCCTCCTGGCCGCCTTCCAGCGCGGCCAGGCCGCCGCCGCCCGCCGTGAGCTCGCCCGGATCGCGGCCCAGGCCGTCCGTGGCGGTGGCCTCTACGAGTGGAGCACGCGCGACGGCCAGGGCAAGGGCAGCGTGCGCTACGCCGGCAGCGCCGGCGCGTTGGGGGCGGCGATCGTGTCCGGCCTCTACGGCGTCGACCTGCGCAGTGAGGGCCTCGCTCTCCACGTCCGGCTGGCCGAGATCTCCGGTCGCGTTCGTGCCTTCGAGCCCGCCACCGCCACCGTCGTCGCCTACGAGTACGCCTGCGATCCTTCCCGCCGGCGCCTGACCTTGCGCTACGAATCCAACCGGCGCGACCGCGGCCACCTCGAGGTGCTCTTGCCGGAAGGCCGCACGGCGGCGCAGGCGCGCCTGGACGGCGGGGCGCCGCGGCCGCTCGAGATCCGCACGGTCGGCGACGACGCGTACGCCCGTCTCGAGACGGACTGGGCGCCGCACCGGCTGGAGCTGGCCCTGCGGTGAGGGCGTCGCGCTTCGCGGCCCAGGTCCTCGTCATGGGCCTGGCCGTCACCGCCGCCAGGGTCCTCGCCGATGCGCCCGCGCTGCCGTCGCCCGCGCCCCTCCCTCCGCTTCCCTTTGCGCCCGGCGAGCGCCTGGCCTTCCGGATGACGTACGCGCACCTGCTCGCCGGCCGTGCCGTCATCGCCGTCGAGCCCGGCCTTCGCGAAGGCCGGCCCGTGTATCGACTGAGCCTCGACGTGCGCAGCGAGGGGTTGTTCGCCTGGCTCTTCCGTTACCGCGTGGACGACCACACGGTGGCGACCTGGGATCCCGCCACCGGCTGCTCCTACGGCATCGAGAAACACCTGCGCGAAGGTCGGGCCGCGCGCGACCAGGTCGTGCGCATCGACCCCGTGACGGGCACGGTGACGGTGGAGGACGCCAAGATCGCGCAGAAGGTGTTCCAGGTCGGACCCTGCGCGCTGGACGTGTTCTCCGCCTTCTTCGTCGCCCGGCAGCGCGGCTTCGGTCGCGACGGCCAGCTCACCGTGCGCGTCTTCGACAACGGCAAGGTCTACGACCTGCCCTTTCGTCCCGTCGGATACGAGACGCTCGACCTCCCCCCGCCGCTGGGGCGGCGGCTCACGCAGGTGGCGGAGCCGGTGGTGCCGCCGGGCTCGGGGCTGTTCACGCAGGAGGGACGGCTCCTGGTGTGGGTGACCGCGGATGCGCGGCGCATCCCGGTGCGGATCCGCTCGAAGGTGCCGGTGGGCTCGGTGTCGGGCGACCTGGAGTCCTATAGGAGTCCGTCGTCACCCACGACGGGACGGACTCCTGATTAGGAGCGTGTCCGGACGTGGTGGAGACACGCTCCTAAGGCATCACCTTGCGGTGGCGCCCGACCTCCTCCTCGTAGTACTTCCGGTAGAGGACGTCCCACTCGTCCGAGCCTTCCTGGATCGTGCGCTTCTGGCTCTCGATCTTCCGACGCACGAGCGCATCGATGGCCTCGTCCGTCTTCATCTCGTCGGAGATCAACTTCACGATTTCCTGGCGGATCTCCTGGGGGTCGGCGTAGTACTCGATCTCTTCGTCCTTGTTCAGATGGTCGAGGATGAGGTGCGACAGCCGGAGGATCTTCTCGCGCGACAGCTTCACAGGATGATGCCCTTCTCCTTGGCCATCTTCTTCTTGAGCATCTTGAACATGTCGGTGTAGCTCATGTTCGAGCGCTCCATCTCCGCCGCGTGCTGCATGAGGACGGCCCGCACCTCTTCGTTGAGGCGGTCCTCGACCGACATCTCGTCGGTGATGACCTTCATGATGTCGCCCATCACGCGCGGCTGCGAGTCCACCTCCAGCTTGCCCTCCGCGACCAGCGTCTTGACGATCTTGCGCGAGAGGAACTCGATCTCGTCCGAAGTCAGTCGCATCGTTGCGTCGAGTATATCAGGGCGAGATGGCGCTGCCGATCAGCAGGGGATTCGCGTGGTCGCCCTGCGCGGGGACGCTCGCGCGCGCTGGAACTTATCTCAGGGGGGGCACTCACGCATCGACAAGATGGGCGTTCGCGACCCCCCCTGAAACCCCCCACCGCTGCGCCGCCCGCGGCGCGGGCGCCGCGCTCCCCGTATCACCGGGGGCTAATCGTAATACTCGAGGCCGAGGTGCGTGATCAGCTCCTCCCCGCGCAGGTGGCGGAGCGTGTTCTTGCCCGCCGGGTCAGCCTGCTCCTGGCCGCGGAGGCCACCCGCGACCTCGCTCTCGCGGAGACCTCCGTGGAGACTCCGCTGGAGACGGCATCCGTGTTCCGGATCGCGTCGCGCGTGGTGGCCGTGCCCGTGCTGCGCGCGGGGCTCGGCATGCTCGACGCGTTCCTCGAGCTGATCCCGGGCGCGGAGGTCGGCTACTTCGGCCTCGAGCGCAACGAGGAGACGGCGGCGGCGCGCCGCTACTACGAGAAGGTCCCTCGCGAGCTGGGGGACGCGGTCGTGTTCCTCCTCGACCCCATGCTCGCCACCGGAGGGTCGGCAGCCATGGCCGTCGACGGCCTGGTGGGACTGGGCGCGCGCGAGGTGAGGCTGCTCTCGATCGTCGCCGCCCCCGAAGGCGTGGCCCATCTGGCCGCGGTGGTCCCCGACGCCATCATCTTCACGGCCGCGCTCGATCGGGCCCTGAACGACCGCAAGTACATCCTCCCCGGCCTGGGCGACTTCGGCGACCGCCTTTTTCGTACGTAGTCTCTCCTTCTAGTTGACGCGTTTTATGTGGCTGAGTATCCTCGCGGCCGTTCGAGCGCGCGGGAGAGCGACCGGCCGCACACCCCTGAGTCATCGACCGGGAGGCCGATGCCACAGACGTTCCATCGCAGCACCAACACCCTCTCGAAGGTCAGTATCTTCGGGGCCCTCTTCCTCGTGGTGGGATCGCTCTTCGCGATCGCGGAGATCAACCGTTCGGGATACGTCACGCAGGCCGGCATCGCCCGCGAGCAGCCGGTGCCGTTCAGCCACCAGCACCACGTCGGGGGCATGGGTGTCGACTGCCGCTACTGCCACACCACCGTGGAGACGTCCGCCACGGCGGGACTCCCGCCCACCAAGACCTGCATGAACTGCCATTCCCAGATCTGGAGCCAGAGCCCGACCCTGGAGCCGGTGCGGGCCAGCTTCCGCAGCGGCCGGTCCATCGAGTGGACGCGCGTGCACGACCTGCCCGACTTCGCGTACTTCAACCACAGCGCTCACGTCAGCAAGGGCGTGGGATGCACGACCTGCCACGGCCCCGTCGACCGCATGCCGCTGATGTGGCAGTACTCGTCGCTGCAGATGGAGTGGTGCCTCGACTGCCATCGCGCGCCGGAGAGGTACGTCCGTCCGAAGGAGGAGGTCTTCAGCGTGTCGTGGCAGCCGCCGGCCGATCAGCTCGAGCAGGGCCGCGCCCTCGTCCAGGCCTACGGCATCCAGGCCCGGACCTCCTGCTCCACGTGCCATCGATGAGCGAGACGCGCGAGCCACCAGCCGTGCGCGTGGACCTCTCCGGGGTGCGTCGCCGCCTCGACGGCACCCAGGGCCGGACCTACTGGAAGAGCCTGGAAGAGCTGGCGCAGACGCCGGAGTTCCTCGAATTCCTGCACCGCGAGTTTCCGTCGCAGGCCTCGGAGCTGACCGACGCCAAGGGCCGGCGCGAGTTCCTCACCCTCATGGGAGCCTCCCTGGCCCTGGCCGGCCTCAGCGGCTGCACGAAGCAGCCGGAGGAGAAGATCGTCCCCTACGTGCAGGCCCCCGAGCAGGTGGTACCGGGCAAGCCGCTCTTCTTCGCCACGGCCATGCTCGACGGCGGCTACGCGAAGGGCATCCTCGTCGAGAGCCATCTCGGGCGTCCGACCAAGATCGAGGGGAACCCGGACCATCCCGCGAGCCTCGGGGCGACCGATGCCTCCGGCCAGGCCTGGGTGCTCGGCCTGTACGACCCCGACCGCTCGCAGAGCCTGAGCTACCGCGGCGAGATCCGCGCCTGGTCCGATTTCATGGCCGCGATGCGCGACGCGCTGGGCGTGCAGCGCCCGCGGCAAGGGGTCGGCCTCCGCATCCTCACCGAGACGGTCACCTCGCCGACCCTGGCCGCGCAGCTTCGTGAGCTCCTCACGGACCTGCCCGCCGCGAAGTGGCACCAGTGGGAGCCCACGGGCGGCGCGGTGGCCGCGGTGGGGCAGGCGATCGGCCGCCCCGCGTCCGTGCAGTACCACTTCGATCGGGCCGACGTGATCCTCTCCCTCGAAGCGGACTTCGTGGTGGACGGTCCGGCCAGCCTCCGCTACGCGCGCGAGTACACCGCGCGCCGGAAGCGGCCGGGCGAGCAGCCCATGAACCGGCTCTACGCGGTCGAGAGCACGCCGACCCTCACCGGCGCCATCGCGGACCACCGCTTGCCCCTCCGGCCCTCCGAGATGGAAGGCTTCGCGCGCGCGGTCGCGGGCGCGGTGGGCGGGGGAGCCGCCAGTCCTGGTCCCGAAGGCGCAGCCGCGGCCTGGGTGGCGGCGGTGGCCAGGGACCTGAAGGCCCATGCCGGCCGGTCGCTCGTCATTGCCGGCGACTACCAGCCGCCCGCCGTGCACGCGCTCGCGCACGAGATCAACCAGTGGCTGGGCAACGTCGGCCAGACCGTGGTCTACGGCGGGCCCGTCGAAGCGCAGCCCGTGGACACGCTGGCCTCGCTGGCGGAGCTGGCCGCGGACATGAAGGCGGGGCGTGTCGAAGTGCTGCTGGTGCTGGGCAGCAATCCCGTCTACTCCGCGCCCGCCGACCTCGAATTCGCGGCGGCCATGGACCGGGTGAAGCTCCGCGTGCACCTCGGCCTCTACCAGGACGAGACGGCCGTGCGGAGCCACTGGCACATCCCCCAGGCGCACGCGCTCGAAGCCTGGAGCGACGCCCGCGCCTACGACGGCACCGTCACCATCATGCAGCCGCTCATCGCGCCGCTGTACGACTCCGCGCGATCCGCTCACGAGGTGCTGGCGGCCTTGACGAGCCGGCCCGACCGCAAGGGCCACGACATCGTGAAGGACTTCTGGCGGACGCAGCTCGGCGGCGATTTCGACCTCCGCTGGAGGCGCTCCTTGCACGACGGTCTGGTGGCGGACTGGACCGGCGTCGCGGGGGCGGCGCCGTCCGCCGCGCCGGCGCCCGCCCTGGCGCCTCCGCCCGCGGCCGCTTCTCCCGCGCGTCCGCCCACGGCGGGCGCGCTCGAGATCGTGTTCCGGCCGGATCCGACCATCCAGGACGGCCGGTATTGCAACCTCGCCTGGCTGCAGGAGCTGCCCAAGCCCATCACGAAGCTGACCTGGGACAACGCCGCCCTCGTCTCTCCCGCCACCGCGCAGCGACTCGACCTCGAGAACGGCCAGGTCGTCGAGCTGCGCTATCGCGGGCGGGCGGTGAAGGCCCCGGTCTGGACGCTTCCCGGCCAGGCCGAGGACACCGTCACCGTGCACCTGGGCTACGGGCGGACACGCGCCGGGCGGGTGGGCAGCGGAGCCGGCTTCGACGCCAACCTCATTCGCACCTCCGATG
>QHVP01000509.1:8598-10355 GCA_003222295.1 Acidobacteriota bacterium
GCTCCGTCACCGTCGACGAGTACGCGAAAGAGCCGGAAGCCATCAAGGAGCAGGCGGAGAACCCCCCGCGGGACATGACCCTGTACCCCAGCGTGAAGTACGCCGGTCACGCCTGGGGCATGTCCATCGACCTCAACTCCTGCGTCGGCTGCAGCGCGTGCGTGGTGGCCTGCGTGGCCGAGAACAACATCCCGGTGGTCGGCCGCGAGCAGGTGGCGAAGGGTCGCGAGATGCACTGGATCCGCGTGGACCGGTATTTCTCGGGGGCCCCCCAGCATTCGGAGACGATCCGCGCGCACTTCCAGCCCCTGCCCTGCATGCAGTGCGAGAACGCGCCCTGCGAGCAGGTCTGCCCGGTGGCCGCCACCGTGCACAGCGACGAGGGCCTGAACGACCAGGTCTACAACCGCTGCATCGGCACCCGCTACTGCTCGAACAACTGCCCCTACAAGGTGCGGCGCTTCAACTTCCTGCTCTACCAGGACTGGAACACGCCGTCCCTCAAGCTGCAGCGCAACCCGGACGTGAGCGTGCGCAGCCGCGGGGTCATGGAGAAGTGCACGTACTGCGTGCAGCGCATCGAGCAGGCGCGCATCACCGCCCACAACGAAGGGCGCGGCATCCGCGACGGCGAGGTGCAGACCGCCTGCCAGTCCGTCTGCCCCACGCAGGCCATCGTGTTCGGCGACATCAACGACCCGGGCAGCGCGGTCTCGAAGCTGAAGGCGGAGCACCGCGACTACGCGCTGCTGGGTGAGCTGAACACGCGTCCGCGCACGACCTACCTGGCCGAGGTCAAGAACCCGAACCCGGAGCTGGCCGGGCCGGTGGGCGAGGGAAGCGAGCACCATGGCTGAGCGTCCGGAACCGCCCGCGCCGGAGCACCCGCCCATCGCGCGCGACGTCACCTCCGCGATCCGCGGCGAGCAGCCGACCGTGCACGTCCCCCATCCGGAGATGCACGCGCTGCTCGCGCCCGGCCACGACTTCGCGAGCGTCACCGAGAAGATCAGCAGCCTCGTCCTCCAGAAGGGCACCCCGCTCTGGTGGTTCCTCGGGTTCGGCCTTTCCTTCGCGGTGATGAACGTCCTCCTCGTCAGCATCTGTTACCTGGTCTTCAAGGGGATCGGCATCTGGGGCGAGAACGAGCCCGTGGGATGGGCCTTCGACATCCTGAACTTCGTCTGGTGGATCGGCATCGGGCACGCGGGCACGCTGATCTCGGCCATCCTCCTGTTGCTGCGCCAGGAGTGGCGCACGTCGATCAACCGTTTCGCGGAGGCCATGACGCTCTTCGCGGTGGCCTGCGCCGGCGTCTATCCTGCCCTGCACACCGGGCGCCCCTGGCTCGACTACTGGCTCTTCCCCTACCCGAACACGATGGGGCTGTGGCCGAACTTCCGCAGCCCGCTCATCTGGGACGTGTTCGCGGTGTCCACCTACGCGACGGTGTCGGCCCTGTTCTGGTTCGTCGGCCTCATCCCCGACTTCGCCACCTTGCGCGACCGCACCCCCAACCGCTACGCCCAGCACATCTACGGCATGCTGGCCATGGGCTGGCGGGGCAGCGCGCGCCACTGGCACAACTACGACACCGCCTACCTGCTCCTGGCCGGACTGGCCACGCCTCTCGTCATCTCCGTGCACACCGTGGTGAGCTTCGACTTCGCGATCGGGATCGTGCCCGGCTGGCACGCCACCATCTTCCCGCCCTACTTCGTGGCCGGCGCCATCTACGCCGGCTTCGCCATGGTGCT
>QHVP01000073.1 GCA_003222295.1 Acidobacteriota bacterium
GTTGATCTCGACCGTTTCCCCGGCCAGGTACGCGGAATCGCGGCCGCACAGGAAGGCGATCACGCGCGCGACCTCCTCGGGCGTGCCCGCGCGCCCCATCGGCACCGTCCTCTCCGCGGCCTCGAAGGACTCGCGCGGGGTGAAGCGGTCGTGGAAGCTCGTCTGGCCGATCAGGCCCGGGGCCACGCAGTTCACGCGCACGCCCCGGGGTGCCAGCTCCTTCGCCATGGCCCTGGTGAGCGAGATGAGGCCGCCCTTGGCGGCGGCGTAGGCGAGGGCGCCCGGTCCGCCGCCGTTGTGGGCGGCGAGCGAGGAGACGTTGACGATCGTCCCCCGCTTGCGCTCGATCATCGCGGGAGCCACGGCCTGCGTGACGAAGAACGCGCTCGAGAGGTTGAGGTCGATGACCTGCCGCCACAGGGCTTCCGTCATCTCCAGGAGCGGCCGGCGCTCGACGAGGTCGCCCGCATTGTTGACGAGGACGTCGATGCGCCCGAAGCGGGCCACGACGGCGGCGACGAGGGCGGCCGCCTCGTCGCGCCGGACCAGATCGCCGGTGAAGCTGGCGGCCTTGCGCCCCAGGGCCTCGGCGCGGCGCACGGTCTCGGCGGCTCCGGCTTCGTTGCGGTGGTAGTGAACGGCCACGTCGGCGCCACGGCGCGCCAGCTCCAGCGCCGCCGCCTGCCCGATGCCGGCGCCCGCTCCCGTCACCAGCGCGACCGTTTCGGTCAGCTCTGCCTGCATCGTCGTCTCCTCCTCCTGGGATGGGTCAGGCGACCACCGGGGCCGCGAAGGCGGGCGTCGTCACGAGCGCGGCCGCGCCGCGCAGGCGCGGCAGCTCCTGCTGGGGCACGACCACGATGTCGGCCTGGCCGCGGATCGGCACCAGGGTGCGCTCGTCGAGGGCCGCGCGGACGATGGGCCCGAGCAGGTCCCAGGCGGACGTGATCTCGCCGCTCACGTAGATGCGCGCGGGATCGATGGCGTTGACGACCGCGGCCAGCCCGGCCCCGAGGTAGTGCGCGGTGGCTCGGAGCGCGGCCACGGCCAGGCCGTCGCGCTGGCGGGCGCGCGAGATGAGATCCTCGACGGTCAGGGTGGCCAGCTCGGCAGGGATCGGCTTCCCCGGATCCAGCTCGCGACCCAGGTAGCGCGAGAGGGTCGCGAGGTTGGAGACGTGCGCCTCCCAGCAACCCTGGACTCCGCAGGCACAGCGCGGGCCTTCGAGAGCGAGCGGCATGTGCCCGAACTCCGCCCCCGCATTGTGCTGCCCGCGGAGGATCTGGCCGCCCGTCACCACGCCCACGCCCAGGCCGTCGGACACGCTCAGGAAGACGAGGCCCCCGGGTCCCGCGGGTTCGCCGCGCGCGCTCCAGAACCGATCCAGGGCGCAGGCCTTGCCGGCGTTCTCGATGACGACCGGGAGTCCGGTGGCCGCGGCCAGCGGTTGCTGGAAGGGCACGTCGCGCCAGCCCAGGCGCGGGGCGAAGAGAACGCGAGTCCCCGTCCGGTCCACCATGCCCGGCACCACGACGCCCACTCCGTCACAACGGCCGAGCTCCGGGTGCCGGTCCAGGATGTCCCGGACCCGCTTCGCCAGCTCGGCGACGAGACGGCCGGGGTCACGGTTCGTGGGGAAGCTCGTCATCCCGACCAGCGGCTCGCCCGCGATGTCCGTCACCATGAGGAAGCAGCGCGTGGGCCGCAGGTCGATGGCGACCACGCAGCGGCGCCGGGAGTCCAGATAGAGGAATTTCGGCTTGCGGCCCCGGGGCGCTTCTCCGGTCGCGCCCTCGAAGACGAGGCGGTCCGCGATGAGGTCGTTCACGAGCACGGTGACGGCGCCCCGGGTCGTGCCCATGAGGCGGGCGAGATCCGCCCTGGAGATCGGCTGCCGGGTCCGGATGAGGTTGAAGGCGATCCGGCGGTTGATCTCGCGCGAGGTGCCGCGCCGGGCCAGGCGCACGCTGGCCGGACCGCCGCGGCGGACGGGCCGGTTTTGTTCGAACTCGGTCCGTGGGTCCCCGGACCCGCCGGTGGCCGCGGCCGGAATGCGCACTTCCCTCCGGTTTTTCACCCCTTCTCTCGTCCGTGCCTCCTGCCGATGGCGCCCCCGATCGCGCATCAACCTCCGGTCCTCGTGCTCCACAGCTGGAGCTTTTGACCGTTGACGGAACAATCTAGGCAGTCCTGCGTCGAATGTCAACGTTTCTGTGCACAAAATACCACGAGAATTTCCAAACATCCTTGACAACGGTCAATACTTGGCTATATTGGCCTTCAAGCGAACA
The DNA here is from genome assembly GCA_003222295.1 of Acidobacteriota bacterium. GTDB lineage: Bacteria > Acidobacteriota > Vicinamibacteria > Fen-336 > Fen-336 > AA29. The sequence goes on from QHVP01000073.1 coordinate 2,292, forward strand.
AAAAGCCTCCGGAGGACCGATGAGCGTGACTGGACAAGCCAAGCCCCAGCGCCGGGTGGGCATGGGGAGGATCGCCGCCGCGCTGGTGGCCAGCGTCCTGGCCAGCCGGGCCTACGCGCAGGTGGCCACGGGGACCATCCTGGGCAACGTGAAGGACAGCTCCGGGGCGGCCGTCCCCGGGGCTCAAGTCACCGCCACCAACCTGGGCACGCAGTTCTCGCGCAGCGCGACCACCGATGGTGAGGGGCAGTACGCGCTGAGACTGCTCCCCGTCGGTCAGTACAAGCTCGAGGTCAGCCTGACCGGCTTCAAGGGCTTCACCCAGACCGGCATCGCGCTCGAGGTCGGTCGCAACGCGCGCATCGACGCCGTGATCGAGCCGGGCGGCGTCTCCGAGGTCGTCTCCGTGGTCGCGGACGCCCCGCTGGTGGAGACCAACTCGTCCTCCCTCTCGCGCACGGTGGGCCAGAACGAGGTCCTGAACCTGCCCCTCGTCAACCGCGACCTCTACTCCCTGCTCAGCATCACCGGCGGCGTGACCAGCAACGACGCCTCGAACTCCCTGGGCGGCCCCGAGCAGCTGACCACGATCAACGGCTCCCAGCGCGCCCAGGTGGGGACGGTGAATTTCCAGCTCGACGGCGGGAACAACACCGCGGGCCTGCGCGGCACGGGCAACCCCGCGCCCAACCCGGAGGCCATTCAGGAGTTCCGCGTCATCACCAACAACTACGCGGCCGAGTACGGCCGCTACCCGGCCGGCATCGTGGACATCGTCACCAAGTCGGGCACGAACGAGTTCCACGGCGCGGCCTTCGAGTTCTTCCGCAACGAGAAGCTCAACGCCAAGCGCTGGGTCCCGCCCGGAACGCCCGCGGCCAGGGATCCCCTCGACCGCAACCAGTACGGCGCGGCCTTCGGCGGCCCCATCCGCAAGGACAAGACCTTCTTCTTCGCGAGCTTCTCCGGCCTGCGCCAGGAGGAGACCTACTACCGCAACAGCGCCGTGGTGCCGACCCCGCGCGAGCGGCTGGGCGATTTCTCGGAGTCCGCGAGCAAGCCCCGCGATCCCGTCACGAACCAGCCCTTCGCGGGCGGGATCATCCCGACCTCACGCCTCGACCCCGCCGCCCTCGTCATCCAGGAAAAGTACGTCCCGCAGGCCAACCTGCCAAAGAACTTCTACGAAGTGAGCCGGCCCGACCCCCTCAGCACGGACGAAGCCACGCTGAAGCTCGATCACAACTTCGCGGCCACCCACTCCCTGGCCCTCAGCTACTTCTACCAGAAGGGGACGGATACCCAGCCCCTGTCCCTCACCGGCAACATCCCGTGGGTGGACCGTGACTTCAAGTGGACGCAGCACAACGTGAACCTGGCCGACACCTGGACCCTGCGCTCGAACGTCATCAACCAGCTCCGCCTCACGTACGTGCGCCAGTTCGGCGCCCGCGTGAACAACCCGACGACGTCCCTGGGCGACCTGGGCTCCAAGTTCAAGATCCAGGGCGATCCCACCCTGCCGCGCCTGACCGTCTCCGGTTTCTTCACCGGGCAGACCTCGATCGCGGGGCCGGACGCGGGCAGCGACTACTGGGCCGTGCGCGACGCCCTCAGCGTCAGCCGCGGCAAGCACTCCTTCAAGTTCGGGGGCGAGGTCTCGTACGAGAAGATCGTGCACGACACCCTGCTCGACAACTACGGCGTGTTCGCCTTCAACGGCAGCAAGACCGGCAACGCCTACGCCGATTTCCTGCTCGGCCTGCCCAGCACGTTCACCCAGGACGCGCCCATCCGCAAGACGGACAACGGCGCCTATCTGAGCGCGTTCGTGCAGGACGACTTCCGCCTGCACCCGCGCCTGACCCTGAACCTCGGGATCCGCTACGACGTGCAGTTCCCCTTCACCGATCCCCAGGACCGCAAGCTCGCCTACGTGCCGGGCGCGAAGTCGCGGGTCTCGCCCAGCGCCCCGGAGGGGCTCCTCTTCCCCGGCGATCCCGGAATCAGCCGCGGCATCGTCCACACCGACTGGAACAACGTGGCCCCGCGCCTGGGCTGGCCTGGGACCCCAGGGGGGACGGGCGCACCTCGATCCGCGCCGGCTTCGGCATCTTCTACGGCAGCACCACCGGCAACGAGTGGAACACGACGGCGGACAACCAGCCCTTCACCGTCCGCCAGCCCTTCCCGACGGTCAAGACCCTGTCCGATCCGTATGGGAACCTGCCCGGCGGCGTGGCCCCGTTCCCCTTCGAGTACAACCCGGCGAGCCCGCGGTTCACGCTGCCCGCGGCCGTGTTCGGCCCCTCGCTGGAGTTCGTGTGGCCCTACACCTACCAGATGAACCTCACGGCGGAGAAGGAGCTGCTCCGGAACTTCAGCGTGAGCGCCTCCTATGTCGGGGCCCTCGGCCGCAAGCTGCCGGCCAGCATCGACCGGAACTATCCGGTGTTCGGCCCCGGCGCCACCACCGCCAACGTGAACGCGCGGCGGCCCTACCAGCCCGGCATCATCGGATCGGCCCGCGTGCTGGAGTCGACGTTCACCAGCGACTATCACGCCCTGCAGCTCAGCGCGGAGCGCCGGGGGAGCCACTTCTCGGCCAAGGCCTACTACACGTTCGGCAAGGCGCTGGAAGACGTCGACTACCAGGGGGGCGGGCTGCCCGCGGTCCAGAACACAACTTCACGCTCTCCGCCATCTGGCGGGCCGATTACTTCAAGGGCTCGAAGTCGCTCGCCAAGGTCCTGCTCAGCGACTGGACCCTCTCGACCATCGTCACCCTGCAGAGCGGCACCCCGCTCACCATCAGCTCCGGGATCGACCGCAACCTCGATGGCGTCACCACCGATCGCCCGGACCTCATCGGCGATCCCAACCTCGACGCTGGCCGTCCGCGCGAGGAGCTGATCGAGCAGTGGTTCAACACCGCGGCCTTTGCCCAGCCCGCCCTCGGCGCGGACGGCACCGCCGGCCGCAGCATCGTCGTCGGCCCCGGCTATCGCAACGTGGACGTGGGCGTGTTCCGCGACATCGGCCTCGCCGGCCGCTCCGTGCTGCAGATCCGGGTGGA
>QHVP01000510.1:0-2710 GCA_003222295.1 Acidobacteriota bacterium
CCACGGCGATCGCGTGCGCTACGTGCATCTCAAGGACGTCCGCGCGGACGAGCTGGCTCGCGTGCGCACCACTGACATCGGCATGTCCGAGGCCTGGAAGCGTGGCGTGTTCTGCCCGCTGGGCGAGGGAGTGGTCGATTTCCCGGGCGTGGTCGAATCGCTGCGCGCGCGCGACTACGACGGCTGGCTGATCGTCGAGCAGGACGTGGTGCCCGACGAGCGGGGCCGCCTGGAGCCGGAGCCCTTCGCCAGCGCTCGCCGCAGCCGCGCCTACCTCCGCGAGAAGGTGGGCCTGTAATGCCGCCGCTGCGTGTAGGTATCGTCGGCTGCGGGGGCATCGCGCAGATGATGCACTTGCCCACGCTCGCCGAGCGGCCGGATCTTTTCCAGATCGTCGCCCTGGCCGACCTCAGCGAGAGGACGGTCAACGCCGTGGGCGAACGGTACGGGGTACGGGCGCGATTCAAGGACGGCCGGGAGCTGGCCGGCCAGAAGGACGTCGAAGCCGTCCTCCTCTTCGCTTCCGGCTGCCATCGCGATGCCGTGCTCGAGCTGCTGGCCGCGCGCAAGCCGGTGTTCGTCGAGAAGCCACTGGCCTTCAGCCTGCCCGAGACGGAAGAGGTCGCGCGCGCCGTGCGCGAGGCGGGCGTGCCGTTCATGGTCGGCTACCACAAGCGGTTCGACCCCGCCTACCTGCGCGCGCGCCGCGCCGTCCAGGAGATGCGCGACCTGCGCTTCGTCGAGGTCACCGTCCTCCATCCCGACGACGGCGCCTACCGGACGCACCACGCCGTCCTGCCCACGCCCGACCGCCCGTGGCAGCCGCGTGCGGAGAAGGAGCAGATCGCCGACACGCACGAGCGCGTGATGCGCGGAGCGCTCAAGGGATGCGTCGACCGGATCGTCGGCGACAAGGCCCCGGCCCATCACCGTGTCGGCGCGGCCCTCCTCTTCGAGAGCCTCATCCACGACATCGACGCCGTGCGCGGCGTGCTGGGCGATCCGGAGGCCGTGGTGTCCGCGCACGTCTGGCGGGACGGTCTCGCCCAGAACTCGATCTCGCGCTTCGCCGGTGACGTGCGCGCGTCACTGAGCTGGATCTCGGTGCCCGGCCTCAAGCACTACGAGGAGACGCTGCGCTTCATCGGACCTGACAGGCGGGTGACGCTCGTCTTCCCGTCGCCCTACATCCGCCACGCGCCCACGCCGCTGACCATCGAGCGCATGGACGGCGAGGAGCTGTTGGTCGAGAATCACACCGTGTCCTACGAAGAGGCGTTCCGCGCGGAGCTGCATCACTTTCGCGAGGCCGTGCACGGCGGCACCCCGCCCGCGCCGTCGCTGGCGGACGCCCTCGGCGACGCGCGCTGGATCCACCAGATCGCGGCCGCCTATACGGACGGGCCCGCGCGGTGAGGGGTGCGCTGGGCGTCGCGCTCGTCCTCGGTCTCGCTGTCGAGGCCGCTTTGCCCGCGAGCGCCGCGCCACCGGCACCGGTGCGCCGCCGCGCGGTGCCCAGTCCCGCTCCCCTCGTGGACGAAGGCCCCCTCGAGGCCGTACTGGAGACCGCGGAAGGCTCGTTCGTGATCCGCCTGCTCGCCGACGTCGCCCCGCGCCACGTGCGGCACTTCGTCAAGACCGCGCGCACTGGCGGCTTCGACGGCACGACCTTCCACCGCATCGTGCCGCGCGGGATCATCCAGGGGGGCGACCCGCTCTCGAAGGACCCGGCCAAGAAGGCGCTCTACGGAACGGGCGGGCTGGGCCTGCTCAAGGCCGAGTTCTCGGCCCGGCCCATGACGCGCGGGTCCGTGGCCGCGGTCCTGCGTCCCTCCAGTCCGGACAGCGCGGGCAACCAGTTCTTCGTTGTCCTCTCGGACCAGCCGTCCCTGACCGGCAAGTTCACGATCTTCGGCGAAGTGACCTCGGGGATGGACGTGGTGGACCGCATTGGCGAGACCCCGGTCGACGGCGACAAGCCCCAGAGGCGCGTCGTCATCCAGAAGGTGACGATCCGGGCCCTCGCGGGGGCGCCGGCACCGCCACCGTCGCCTTCGCCCGTCCCGTGACGGAGGCGGCGGCAGCCGCGCGGTTCCTCGTCGTCACGCGCGACGAAGACCTCCACGCGCGGCTGCGCCCGGCCCTGGCCGGTGCCGGCTACGAGCTGGAATCCGCGGCGGACGCGGAGGCGGCGGCGGTCCGGGTGGCGGCGGAGCGTCCGCGCCTGGTGCTGGTCGACCTCGGCCTGCCGCGGCGCGAGGGCTGGACGGCGCTCGTCCGGCTGCGCGCGGCTCCCGACCCGCCTCCCGTCGTCGTGCTCGTCGGACGCGCCGACTACCGCGCCTTCGCGCAGGCCATCCGCGAGGGCGCGGCCGCGTATGTGTTCCGACCCTTCGTTTCGGCCGAGCTCGTCGCGCTCTGCGAGGCCGTCCTGGCCCGCGCCGCGTCCGCTCCTGCCCGCGAGGTGCGCGCGCACGTTCGGCGTCTGGTGGCCGCGGAGGTGACCGTGCTGTCCGCCGAAGGCGTCACCCTGGCCGCGGGGGAGCTGGCCAACCTCGGCGCCGGGGGCGCGCAGGTGCGGCTGCCCGTGCGCCTCGATGCAAAGGCCCGCGTGCGGCTCATGCTGCCGGTGCCGGTCGGCGACGCGCTGATCGTCGATGCCGTCGTGCAATGGAACCGCCGCACCGCGTCCGGCTTCAACCACGGCCTG
>QHVP01000510.1:2869-3277 GCA_003222295.1 Acidobacteriota bacterium
CCAGGGTGACGCCTTCGGCGGACAGCACGGTCACCTCCGCGGCCACCAGACGCCGAACGTGCGCGCGCACCTCGCGGGCAGGAGCGGACGCGGCGCGGGCCGGATCATCGTCCGGAACTACTTGGAGCGATGCGCCGCGGCGGGGATCAAGGCCGGTCGAGAACACGAGGTCTTCGACGAGGTCATGGACGTCATCTTCAAGCTGACCCGCTGAGCGGGGGAGGAATCGAATGACGAGACGGACGGCGCTGGCGCTGTGTTGTGCCGGCCTCTTGACCGTTCCCGCGTTCGCTGTCGATCAGGTTAAGCTGCCCGCCTGCTGCGCGAAGAAGGGTACGAAAGAAGCGGTCGCGAAGACGGGAAAGATGCGCTGCTCGCTGACGGGCAAGGAAGTGGACAAGTGCTGCT
>QHVP01000512.1 GCA_003222295.1 Acidobacteriota bacterium
CGGGCGTGCTCATGGAAGGCACTCCCGCCGGACTCCATCCTCCCGACCTCGAGCGGACCATCCGGGGGACGCCCGGGGTCGGCGATCTCCACGACCTGCACGCCTGGCGCATCTCGGAGGGCTTCGACGTCGTCACCGTGCACGTGATCCTGGACGGCACGCGCCACGGCCCGGAGGTCGCGCAGGAGGTCTGCGCGCGCGTGCGCGCGGAGCACGGCATCGAGCACGTGACCGTCCAGCCGGAGCCGCCGCCCGCGC
>QHVP01000513.1 GCA_003222295.1 Acidobacteriota bacterium
TATCCTTAGACCTCATGCCGGCTCCCTGGGACGAGGTGCGCAAGGACTTCCCCGCGCTGCGCCGCCGCGTCTACCTGAACACGGCGGCCACCGGCCTGCCCCCGCCCACCGTCCGCCCCGCCGTCGAGCGCTTCTACCGCGAGCTGGAAGAAGGCGGCGACGTGCACTGGGACGACTGGATGGAGCGGCGTGAGCAGGTCCGCGCGCGCGTGGCCACCCTGATCGGCGCGGAGGCGGAGGAGATCGCGTTCACGCCGAACACTTCGACGGGCATCAACCTCATCGCGGACCTCGTCGCCGCCGACGGCCCCGTCTTGAGCGACGAGCTCGAGTTCCCCGCGGTCACGCTGCCCTGGATCCACCGCGGAGTGACCGTGCACTTCGTCCCGGCCGTGGAAGGCATCCTCCGCCTCGAGTCGTTCCGCAAGCCCTACGCGCCGCGGGCCGCCACCATCGCGATCAGCCACGTCGAGTTCTCGAACGGCTGCCGGCAGGACCTCGACGCGTTCGGGCTCATCAAGGACGACCGCCATCTCGTCATCTCCGCCAGCCAGTCCGCGGGCGTGTTCCCCATCGACGTGCGGCGCAGCCGCGTGGACGGGCTGGCCAGCGCCGGACACAAGTGGCTCGGGGCGGGCTACGGCGCGGGCTTCGTCTTCATCCGCGGTGGCCTGCTCCTCGCGCGGCCCCCGCGCGCGATCGGGTGGATGAGCGTCGAGCGCCCCTACGACTTCGACAACCGTGCGTACACCATCCTTCCCGGAAACCGCCGCACGGAAGCAGGGTGTCCGCCCTTCGCGCCGATCTTCGCGCTCGGCGCCGCCGTGGAGTACGTGCTCGCGCTCGGTGTGGAGGAGATCGAGGCGCGGGTCCTCGCCCTCAACACCTCCCTCACGGACCAGCTCGAGCGCGCGGGGATCCCCGTCCTCTCGCCCGACGGACCCTACCGCTCCGCGGAGACCCTGTGCGAGGTCGCGGACCCGCCGCGCGCGGCGGCCTTCCTCCGCGAGCGAGGCATCGAAGTCACGACGAAGCCGGAGGGCCTGCGCATTTACACCCATTACTACAACGCGGAATCGGACGTGGACACTTGAGTGCGCGCCGTGGCCGACTACGTGCGGGGATCCGGGGAAAGCGCGTAGAAAGGCTGCGGCACGTTCCTTGCTTCCGCTGAACGGTTTGCCCGCCTCGTCTGAACTCTGATACACTGACGTCTCCGGAATTCCCCGTGCTCCCACTTCATCCCGGCCCACCGCCGAGCCCTGAGGAAAGAAAAGAGAGGTCAGTTGTGGACTTCCAGGTTGGAGAGAAGGTCATCTATCCGAACCACGGAATCGGCGTCGTCGAGAGCATCCAGACACGCCCGGTCCCCGGTGGCAAGATCAGCCTTTATCAGCTTCGAATCCTTTCCAACGACTCGCGCGTGTGGGTCCCCCAGCAGAACGCGGACGGCGTCGGCCTTCGTCACGTCATTTCGGCGGGAGATGCCCGGAAGATCTTCAACCTTCTCGGCGATGGCACCATCGATCAGCAGGCGAACTGGAAGGGCCGCTTCAAGGAGAACTCGGACAAGATGAGGACGGGCAGCCTCCACGAGGTCGCCGTGGTCCTCAAGGGCCTCACCTTCCTGTCCCGCAAGAAGGCGCTTTCGTTCCGCGAAAAGCGCATGCTCGACCGAGCCAAGTTCCTCCTCGTGAGCGAGATCGCCGAGGTGGAGGGCAAGACGCAGGCGACCATCGAGGAGCGCGTCGACAAGGCGCTGAACAAGACGTTTGCGCCGCCGGAGGTCAAGCCGGTCAAGATCCCGGTGCAGAAGCCCGTGGGCGCTCGGCGGCGCCTTTTCGACGCCTAGTCAAGTCAACGTCTTTGATCTCAGGGGGGGAACTCACTGCTCACTCCGAACGGAGTGAGCTCCCCCCCTGAAACCCCCCAGCGTCGACCGCCGTTTTGCGGCGCTCGACTCCTGACTCGCGGCCCCAATCGCAAGCCCGGTCGGTTGCCCATTCGCTGACCATCCTCTGCCCGCATCTTCACGTCTGGCCTTGACTTCCACGAATCAACCGGGCTAGACTCCGCTCACTTGGAGCGACCCCGATGAGCGATTCGACCTCCGCGCGGAATGCGATGACCAAGGCGGACCTGATCAACATCGTGGCCAAGAAGCTCGACATCACCCAGGTGCAGTCCGGCATCATCGTCGAGGCCGCCCTGCGCAGCATCGTGAATGCCTTGCAGGGCGGCAGCGAGGTCGAGATCCGCGGTTTCGGGAGCTTCCGGTTCCGGAATCGGGCGCCGCGCAAGGGCCGCAACCCCAAGACGGGCGAGAAGGTGGACGTCCCGCCCAAGAAGATCCCGTACTTCAAGATGGGCAAGGAGCTGAAGGCCCTCCTCAACGGCGTGCCGCACTCGCAGGAGGCCGAAGCCGCGCCCGGCCGTCCCGCCTCCGAGCCCACGGAGTCCTGAGGCTCCGCACCCTCCGAGCCCCACCGCCGCGGAATGCTGCGGGCCTTCCTGATCGCCGCCCTGGTGCTGCCCTACACGGCGGTCGCGGCCGCGATCGGCCTTTTCTATGCCGCCGTCACGGGCTCCGACGTCCTGCTGTTCCGACTGGGCCATGCCGGCGTGCGCCTGAGTCTCCTCTTGGCGGGTACGCGAATCGCCCTGGAGGGCCGCGAGCACCTGGGCGACGTGCGCAACACCGTCGTCATCTCGAATCACGTGAGCCATCTGGACGGGCCCGTGCTGTTCGAGGCGCTGGGGACCGACCTCAGGGCGGTGGTCAAGAAGGAGATCTTCTCCTGGCCATTTCTCGGACCCGTGCTGCGCCGGGCCGGGTTCGTCGCCGTCAACCGCCGCGACCGCATCCAGTCGGGCCAGGCGCTCTCGCGTGCCGCCGAGTCGCTGCGTGCGGGCTCCTGCTTCCTCGTGTTCCCGGAAGGCACGCGCTCGCGCACGGGCGAGCTCGGGGCCTTCAAGAAGGGCGGTTTCGTGATCGGCATCGAGGCGGGAAGCCGGATCCTTCCCGTCGTGGTGCAAGGGGGCCGCGAGCTGATGCCGCCGGGTGGATTCCGCATCCGCAGCGGCACGGTGCGGGTGCGGGTCCTGGACCCGCTCGATGCCACGGGTTACTCTTACGCGGACCGTGATCGTCTCGCCGCCGAGGTGCACGCGCGCATCGCGGCCGCCCTCGAGGACCTGCGGGCCGGAACGGGAGGAGAGCCGACCGCAGCATGAAGACCCAAGGGAGCCTGGCCGAGCAGGACTTCCCGCGTCTGGTCCAGGCTCTCCACGAGCGCCGCTGGACCGGAGTCCTCACCCTCACCCACGGCGGCGTCGGCAAGAGCGTCGTCGTCCAGGAGGGGCGGTTGGTCTTCGCGTCGTCTTCGAGCCCCGACGAGCGGCTGGGCGAGCTGATGCTCCGGCGCGGGCGCATCACCCTGCGCCAGCTCGCCGAAGCGGGCAAGGCCATGGTGCCGGGCAAGCGCCTCGGCACCGTGCTCGTCGAGCAGGGGGCGCTCGTGCCCAAGGATCTCGTCAAGAGCGTGATCGAGCACACGCAGGAGATCATCTACGGCGCCTTCCAGTGGACGGAGGGGCACTACCGGCTCGAGCTGGGCGGGGACACGAAGGAAGCGATCAAGCTCAACATCAGCACGCCCGACCTGATCCTGGAGGGCATCCGCCGCATCGATTCCTGGACGCGCATCGACCGCGCGGTGGGCGGGCTGACCGCGCAGTTCGAGCGGATGGAGGAGTACGAGGCAAGGCTCCGCGGCGTCACCCTTCCTCCGGAGAAGCTCGCGATCCTGACCCACCTCACCCAGCCGCGCACGGTCGAGAACATCTGCGAGAGCTCCACCTTGCCCGATTTCGAGGTCTGCCGCACGCTCTGGGCCTATCGCGTCGTCGGCGTCGTGCGCCGGATGGGCCCGGCCGCGCTCGCGGGCACGGCCGAAGGCGAAGGCCTCGGTCTCATGACCAACGGAGAGTGATGATGGCCGGAGAGAAGCGGGAGACTCCGCGCATCCAGCCCTTCGTCGCCTCCTGTCACGTCGTGGACGGCGCGCGCCGCTACGGCGCCTACCTCACGGACCTGAGCCTGACCGGCGCCCGCATCTCGTGCGACGCGCCCCCGCCGCAACCCGAGGCCTGGATCACGCTCGAGGTCCGGCTGGGACGGCCGCCCTCGCGCGTGCGGCTGCAGGCACAGGTGCGCTGGATCGGCCTCGGCCGCAGCGCGCATCACTTCGGGGTGACTTTCCACCTCGATCAGGAGGGCCAGCGTACCCTGGCCGCGGTGGTGGACGAGTTCCATCGCCGCGCGGCCGAGCTGGCCTGAGGCCGGAAGACCCGCGCGCGAATGGTGCCGCCTGACGAAGACCCGCCCTCGCGGCGGGCGCCCTGGACCTCTGGCCCCGAGCCCGCGGGGGGCAAGGGATGGCTCGCCCTCGACGACGACGAGCTGCTCTTCCGCATCGAGCGGCTGCCCGCCGCGCACGCCGAGGACGATGCGCTGATGGAGGTCGTGCGCAGCGCCCGCCACTTCTTCGTGCGCCAGGAAGCGGCCAAGAAGATCCGCGATCACCGCCGCCTCCGGGCGCACTCCGGCGATCGCCACATCGGGCAGATCCTCGTGCGCGCCATGACGCGGCGCGAGGACGCCGCCTACCTCGAGAGCCTGGTGCGCGAGAGCCGCCACATCGAGGTGAAGAAGGCCGCGGAGGCCCAGCTCGCGCTCCTGGCGGAAGGAGAGGGCGACTAGATCGTCGTCCGCCGCCGGACCTCGCTCAGCCGCCGGTCATGCGGTAGACGCGGGTCCCATCGTGCAGGTATACGCGTCCCCGCGAATCGGCCGCCATCCCCGGGACGAGCTTGTCGGGAGCGCCTTCGATCCAGCGCACGGCGAGCGATCTCGGCTCGACGAGGAAGAGGCCGCGCCGCCACCCGATACCGATCACGACGTTCCTCTCCGGCCACCGCCAGAGCTGCCGGATATGGGGTAGCCGGGCCACGACGCGGGTCCTCCCCGTCCTGGCCTCGAGCTCGATGAGGTCGCCGTGGTCGGTGCCGGCCAGGAAGCGGTCAGGGTCGAGCTCGACGAGGGAGGTGATGGCCGTCGCATCCGCGACCACGATGTCGTGCCGAATCGTCCCTGTCCGCGCATCGACCCCCACGATGTGCGCGGACCGTGCACGCACGGTCTCTCCCAGCCCGACCTCCACGGAGGTTCCCCCGTACACCGTGCCGCCGCGCAGACAGACGGCGGTGAACGACTGGTCCGGCACGAGGTTCGGGAACGTGCGCCACGAAAGCGACCGCGTGTCGAGGAGCGTGAGGGCGCCGCCGCGAAGGCCGTACCCGGGCGGCGTGGCGATGGCGAGCTCGTCGCCGTCCGCGTCCGCGGCCGTGGCGAGATGCTGGCCGTGTCCGATCTCTCCCAGCCGCCAGGGATTCACGGATGTCCCGCGGGCGGCCCAGGGGCGGTCGACGTCGTAGACGTACAGAGTGCCGCCGTATCCGGGCAGGAAGATCCGCCGGCCCACCGGGTACAGGACGCGGAACTCCCCGGTCGCGTCCTTGACGCGGCCCAGTGATTCCATCGCGCCGCGCCCGGAATGGATCCGAAACAGGCTCGCGTTGTAGTAGGTCGCGCCATACACGTCGCCGTCCGGCCCGGCGGAGAGGCCCATGATTCCCATCCCGTTCTGCCGCGACGAGAGATCCAGCTGGCCGCGCTGTTCGCCGGGTCCGGCGCGGACCACGTAGCGGCCGTCCGGATCGATGTCGATCTCGGGCTCGAGGAAGTCGGCCGGGTTCTCGAGGCGCGGAGTCCGCAGCTCGGTGGCGCCGAGCGCGGCCAGGACTCGCCCGCCGGCGAGCCGCAGGTTGGAGGGGAACGCGACGTCTCCGGTCGGCGCGGACGCCAGCACCCGCGATCGGCCGCTGCGCGGGTCGACGGCGGCGATAGCCGCGGGAGTGCCCAGCCCACAGTAGACGGTCCCGGACGGCCCGACCAGGAGCTGCCGCAGGTACTGCCGACCCGGCAACGGCGCGCCGAGGGAGCGCGCCCCGCCGCGGCGCGGCTCGTAGGCCAGCAGCAGTCCGCCCGGGTAGGTGCCGGCGAAGACCTCGCCGCTTGGCGCTACCGCGAGCGACCATACGTAGCCCTCGCGGCTGAGGAACGGATCCAGCGCGTGGAGCGGCGAGACTTTCCCCGTGGCGACCTCGACCTCATAGACGCTGGCACGCGTCGAGGTTCCGACGTAGGCCACGTGGCGGCCGGCATCCACCGCGATCGCATCCGCTCCCCTTGCCCCCGGAAGCGCGACCTCGTCCTGGGTGCCGCTGACGAGGTCCACGATGGCGAGCCGGCCCTCCCCGTTCGTTTCGAAGAGGGTGACGAGGAGCTTCCCGTCGAGGACCGCGCGCGCCTGGGGCGTGCGCGCCGTGCGCGGGATGCCGAGGTCCTCGAATCGATAGGTCTCTTCGTGACACCCGGTCAGGAAGGCGGCGGCCAGGGTCAGTGCGGCGAGGACTCGAGGGCGGGGGTCAGTCTCGCTCATTCACGAGGATCCGGATCCCGAACAGGCCGCGATCGCGCGCGCCGGGCACGAGGAGGAAGACGTCGTGGCGCCGCTCGTAGGCCGCGAACCCCTCGAAGATTCGGTGCTCGCGCCGGAAGCGGACGCCGGCCTCCAGTGCCCAGTCCAGGAAATCGCCGCGGGGCAGGGCCGGGTCGGCATCGATCGTCATCAGGCGCGCGCGCGCCGCGCCATAGCCCGACGTCCGGTCGTGGCGGAGGAGGTCGACGTCGCCATGGCCGGTGACTTCCCAGCGATATCCGACCAGCGACGCGAGCGTCGTGTGACCGATGCTGCCGCCGACACGAGCGCGCCGGCCCTCGCCGAGGGTGGTCTCCGCGCGCAGGCCCAGCATGTTCCAGTCCACGGCCGGGGCCTTCTCGCGGTCGCTCAGGTGGCGCGAGACATGGTGGAAGAAGGGGTTGACCATCACCCCGCGCACGCGCCGCCTCACACCCGTTTCGAGGTGGTAGTTGGCCTGGGTCGCGTCGAAGGCGCGCCGGGTGTTGCCGATGATCGTCTCGACCTCGCCCACGATGTAGGCGCGGAAGCCGCCGATGCCGAGCACGTCGGCGCCGCCGCCCATCGTCGTCGTCCAGTGGAGGTCCGTCTCGACGGGGGCGTAGCGCGCGGCTTCGAGGTG
>QHVP01000514.1:0-307 GCA_003222295.1 Acidobacteriota bacterium
TACACGATCGGCGATTACCTGGCCACCTCCGACCTGCCCAGGGTGGGTCCGGATCATCCGGCCTTCCGCGAAGCGGAGGCGGCGGTGGCCACCCGGGTGACGAAGCTGCTCTCCATCAACGGGCAGCGCACGGTGGACTCGTTCCACCGCGAGCTCGGAAGGGTGATGTGGGAGTACTGCGGGATGGCGCGCTCCGCCGATGGGCTCAAGACCGCGCTCGAGAAGATCCCCGCCCTGCGCGAGGAGTACTGGCGCAACGTACGGGTACTCAGCGAAGACGCCTCGATCAACCAATCGCTGGAGAAGG
>QHVP01000514.1:439-18333 GCA_003222295.1 Acidobacteriota bacterium
CGACGGCCAGGCGCCGCGCCGCCATCAGGAGCCCCTGCAATTCGAGTACGTGCACCCGAGCCAACGGAGCTACAAGTGAGGCTAGTTGTTCATCGACCCCCCCTCCCAAACGCCCCCTCCAACAATCCCCCACGTAGGGGGGAGGGAAAGTGCTGTGGCCTGGTTGGTAGCCGCGCATGAGGCTCACCCTCCACGTCTGGCGGCAGAAGGACGGCAAGGCCGAGGGGCGGTTCGTCACCTACGACGCCCCCGACATCTCGCCGGACATGTCCTTCCTCGAGATGCTGGACGTCGTGAACGAGAGGCTCATCGCGAAGCGCGAGGATCCGATCGCCTTCGACCACGACTGCCGCGAAGGGATCTGCGGCACCTGCGGCATGGTCATCAACGGCGCCCCCCACGGGCCCCGCCGGGCCACCACCGCCTGCCAGCTCCACATGCGCAGCTTCAAGGACGGGGACACGATCACGATCGAGCCCTGGCGCGCCACCGCCTTCCCCGTCCTCAAGGACCTGGTGGTGGACCGCGCCGCCTTCGATCGCATCATCGCGGCCGGCGGGTTCATCACCGCGCCCACGGGGACGGCGCCCCCGTTCCCAAGAGGGATGCGGATCAGGCCATGGACGCCGCGGCCTGCATCGGGTGCGGGGCCTGCGTGGCCGCCTGCCCCAACGCCTCCGCCATGCTTTTCACGTCGGCCAAGGTCGCGCACCTCGGGCTTCTGCCCCAGGGCCAGCCCGAGCGCGACACGCGCGCGCTGAAGATGGTCGCGCAGATGGACGAGGAAGGCTTCGGGTCCTGCACGAACCATTTCGAGTGCGAAGCGGCCTGTCCCAAGGAGATCAGCGTGGAGTGGATCGCGCGGCTCTACCGCGACTACATGCGGGCCACGCTCACCGGGCCCGCGGACACTGGACGAGGCGAAGGCGGCGTCGGATAGCGCCGGGGCCGGCGATCGCCGCTGGCTCGTGCTGATCGCGGGCGTCTTCGCCCTCTCGCGCGGCCTCTACGCCTGGGCGGGGGTCCGCTTCAACGACTGGCCGCTCGGCGTCTACTGGCAATACCTCGATCCCTTCCTCCTGAAGCGGAAGCTCGGGGAGAGCCTCCTCTACCTTCACGGCCAGCCCCCGCTCTTCAACCTTTACCTCGGCACGGCCCTCGCCACCGGTCACGAGACCGCGGTCTTCGTGGCCACCTTCCTCGTCTGCGGCCTCGCCGTGTACGCGGGCGCCTTCCTGCTGATGCGGCGCCTGGGGGCCTGCGCCCCGCTCGCCTTCGCCCTCGCCACCTGGCTCGCGACCGCGCCCGCCTTCGTCGCCTACGAGAACTGGCTCTTCTACTCCCTCCCGGTGGCGGCGCTCCTGGTCCTGGCCGGGCTCGCCCTCGATCGGGCGCTGCGGGCCGGCCGCGCGCGCGATGGCGCCGTGTTCCTGGGCGTCCTGGCCGTCGTGTGCGGCACGCGCAGCCTGTACCACCTCGCCTACCTGCTGGCCGCCGTGGGGCTGCTCGCGCTGGGGTGGCGCGACTGGCGCCGTGCCCTCGCCGCGGGCGTCCTGCCCGTGTCGCTGGTCTGCGCCCTCTACGCGAAGAACGCGCTCCTCTTCGGCCACTTCGCCGCCAGCACCTGGACGGGCATGAGCCTGGCCCACCTCACGACGGATGGCCTGGGCGCCGCGGAGGCCCGGCGCCTGGTGGAGGCGGGGATCCTCAGCCCGTCCTCCCTCGTCCCCGCGTTCTCGCGGCCGCAGGTGTACCCGCGCGCGTACTTCGATCCGCCCCCCGCGACCCGGGTGCGGGCGCTCTATTGGGAGACGAAGACGACGGGAGGACCGAACTACAACCACGCCGCGTACATCCGGATCTCGGACGAGCTGCTCCACGATTCTCTCTGGGTGGTCCGCCACCGCCCGGGTCTCTACCTTGCTTCCGTCCGCGAGAGCTGGCGCATCTACTTCCGGTCGCCGTCCGACCTGCGCTTCCTGGGAGCCGAGAACCTCGGCGCCGTCCAGCCGGCCAGCGACCTCTACGATGCCGTGTTCTTCCTGCGCCGGCGCGGACCGGGCAGCGGCGACGACCCGCGCGCGCCCGCGCGCTACTGGGGGCTGATCCTCGGGCTACCGGTGGTGTTCGTTCTCGGGCTTGCGGCCGCGCTGGGGCGCGGCCCCGGCCGCCGGCTGGACCGCTCCCAGCGGCTGCTGGCCGGCTTCCTGTGCTTCAATATCGCCTACGTGGCCGTGGTGGGAAACTCTCTCGAGCTCGGCGAGAACAACCGGTTCCGCTTCGAGACCGATCCCCTGTCCGTGTGCCTGCTCGGTCTTTCCCTCCAGGGCGCGCTCGACCGCCTCCGGGGCCCCGCCGGGCGCGCATGACGGGCACGGCCAAGGGCAAGCCCGCCGGCCTGCGCACCAACATCCTCATCTGCATCGGAGCGGCCACGTTCACCCACCTCTCGGTGAGCCTGGGGCACGGGGACCCTGGCCGCATCGCCGCCCAGGTGCTGACCGGAGTGGGGTTCATCGGGGCGGGCACCATACTGCACACGCGCGGCTCCGTGACCGGCCTGACCAGCGCGGCCACGATCTGGGTGGTGTCCGCGATGGGCATGGCCCTGGGCATGGGCCTCTACTACGAGGCCGTCGGCACCACTGTCCTCGTGATGGCGGTGCTGTTGGGCCTCTCCCGCGTCGAGGTGGCGCTCGGGCGCTACTCCAGCAACAGTCGCTTCACCATCCACGCCAAGCCCGAGCCGAGCCCGGTGGAGGACCTGCGCGCGCTCGTCGGCCGCACCGGCCTCGACGTCGTCCGCTGCGACGTGCACTGGGAGAACGTGGACCTCGTGGTCGAGATGGACGTACGGGGGCCGCGCCGCCTGCACGAGCAGGCGCTCAACGCGATCGTCCATCACCCGGCCGTGCGCAGCGTGTCCACGGGCGAATAGACGGCCCGCGTCACTTCAGTGGTGGTGATGCGGCTCGGCTCCGTGCTCTTCGGCGGCGGGCTGGCCTTCGCCCTCGTGGTGGTGGTCCTCGTGCGAAGCGGCCGCCGCCAGATCCTTGCGCTCTTCCGGGGTCAGGCGCGGCGTGTGGCGGACGAAGGCGGCGATGTCCGCGATCTCCTCGTCCTTGTGGTTCACGCCGAACCCGGGCATGCCGGTCGCGCGGATGCCGTTCTTGATCACCCAGAAGATCTGGGCGTCGTTGTAGTTCTGCAATTGCCCGTCGATGTCCGGCGGCTTCGGGTTCATGCCCTCGGCGAACTCCGCGGGCTTGACCCCGGGAGCGCCGTGGCAGGGCAGGCAGTTCTCGACGTAGTGCTCTCGGCCCCGGCTGACGGACGCGGCATCCGCCGGCACCGTCACCTGCAGCCCGGCGGCCCCCCGCACCACGGCCTTGAACTTGGCCGTCACGGCCACGCGGTCCACGAAATCGGGCGGCGTGGTGGCCGCGATCGGCAGGCGGCCCGTCTTCACCACGAAGGCGGCCACGCCCCCTGCGAGCAGGAGCACGACCAGGATCGCGAGCAGGAACTTCATAGCGGCCTCCCGAAGTATCAAGTCAAGGGGGGCACTCACACCTCATCTCGATGGGTGTTCGCGACCCCCCTCGATCGGCGTCAGATCTTGAGCACGTCCACCAGCTCCTTCACCGCCGCCGCCGACTTGTGCAGGGCGGCGCGCTCGGAGTCGGTGAGCTTGATGTCCCAGATCTTCTCGATGCCCCTGGCCCCGAGCTGGGCGGGGACACCGACGTAGAGGCCCTGGATGCCGAACTCGCCTTCGAGGTAGCAGCAGCAGGGCAGGATCTTGTGCTTGTCCTTGAGGACGGCGTCCACCATCTCCGCGGTCGAGGAGGACGGCGCGTAGTATGCCGATCCCGTCTTGAGCAGGGCGACGATCTCGGCGCCCCCGCTGGCCGTGCGCTTGACGATCGCGTCCACGCGCTCGGGGGACATCAGCTCCGTGATCGGGATGCCGGACACGGTCGAGTAGCGCGGCAGCGGGACCATGGTGTCGCCGTGGCCACCCAGCACGAAGGCGTGGGTGTTCTCGACGGAGACGCCCAGCTCCATGGCGATGAAGGTCCGCATGCGCGCGCTGTCGAGCACGCCCGCCATGCCGAACACGCGGTGCTTGGGCAGGCCGGAGACCCTGTAGGCCACCTGGCACATCGCGTCGAGGGGGTTGCTGACCACGATGAGGATGGTGTTCGGAGAGTGCCTGAGCGTCTGCTCCGTGCACTCCTTGACGATCTTGTAGTTCGTGTTGAGCAGGTCGTCGCGGCTCATGCCCGGCTTGCGGGCGATGCCGGCCGTGATCACCACCACGTCGGAGCCGGCGGTGTCCTTGTAGTCGTTGGTGCCGACGACGCGGGCGTCCGAGCCTTCCACGGGCGCCGCCTCCATGATGTCGAGGCCCTTGCCTTGCGGCATGCCCTCGACGATGTCGATGAGCACGACGTCGGCCAGCTCCTGATCGGCCAGCCTCTGGGCCAGGGTGGCTCCCACGTTTCCCGCGCCCACCACCGTGACTTTTCTGTTCATGATCAGCTCCGATTCTAACCTCCGGCCGGGACCACGGTCAGGCGGGACACCTGAACTCCCTGTTCCGCGGTTTCGGTCGCGCGGTTCCACGTGGGCGACTCGATCTCGACCCGGACCACGCCATCGGTTGGCGCGGGGGTCACGAATCGATACGGACGCATCTCGGACGTCAGGGTGAACCGCGCCTCCGCGCCTCCGCGCACGCGCACGGTCACCGTCGGATCCGCCCGCCACGCGGGTGGCGGCGACGCCATCTCCAGCGTGACCTCGTACGCGCGCGCGGGAGGAGGGATGAGGCGCAGAAGGGCCCGGTGCCGCGTCCAACGCCGTCCGTCCAGAGGATAGAGAAAGTCGCGGACGGCGCCATAGTCCCCACGGCTCAGCTCGATCACCGTCCCCCGCGGCGGCGGCAGCTCACGCCAGGCCGTCTCCAGGAGGAGCCAGGGATCGCCGTCGAACGACGCGGCGTTGGCGTCGGCGGTCGCGCGCGCCGCCTCCTCGGTACGGCCCACGTCCGCGAGCAGGCGCGGAAGCACCGTGCGCGGGATCCACTTGTACTCCACGAGGGGCTCGCCGCGCGCGTAGGCCTCGAGCGCCTCCGCGCTGCGCCCGGAAGCGGCCAGCCACCGCGCGGCCGTGAACCAGGGCCGGGCCGAGGTCGGGGCCGCCTCCACCGCGCGCGCCAGCGCGGCCTGCAGTCCGCCCACGTCCCCGCGCGCGAGCGCGGCCGCGCCGGCACGAAGTCGCCACCGCGCTTCCAGCGCCCGCCACGCGCGGCCGGCAAAGGGCACGACGCAGAGGACGGAGACGAGGCCGCCCACGAGGAGTCCGAGCCGGGCCGCGCGTGCGCCCGGGGCGCGCACCGCGGCCAGCCCTCCCGCCGCCCCCGCGATCACGAACGGCATGAGCGCAGCGGCGGCGGCCGCCCGCCGGCGAGGAAGGCCACGAACAGGGGCAGGGTCAGGAAGACGATGCCGTCGTCGAAGACGAGGCGCGTGGCGTGCTGCCACGCTGGCCAGGGCTGCTCGGCGCCGAGGAGGAGCCACAAGCCGTCCGGGCGCAGGAAATGGCGCACGTTTCCCCAGACCTTCGCGGGATAGTCGCCGCGCTCGCGGAGACCACGCAGGACGAAGCGCCAGACGAGGGCCTCGCGCTCGCGCGCATCCTGCGCCTCCATGAGGTAGTGATGCTGCCGCTCGAAACGCGCGTCGCGGGCGAACGCGTTGTCCTCCCAGAGGTTCGCGAGCGAAACGCTCTCGATCGGCGAGGGATCGCCGATCACCCACCAGTTGCGCGCGACCCAGGGCGCAATCACGAGGCCCAGGCCCGCGACCACACCCGCGGCGGCCGCCCACCGCCGCCTCTGCCCCTTCTCGAACACGAGCCAGACGAGCGTGAGGGGAAGGAAGGCCATCCCGACCGCGCGCGCGAGGGCGGACAGGCCGAAGAGGACGCCCGCGCGGAGGCCGCGCCCGGCGGACTTCGGGGGCGGCTCCTCCGCCGCGCCGTCCGTCCCTTCGCGGAGGACCAGGCCGATCACGGCGGCGAAGGCGGCCACGAGCAGGAACGTGTGCAGGTTCTCCGTCATGGTGCGGCTGGGCTGCTCGACGGAAGGCCAATACAGCGCGTACACGAATCCGGCCAGGAGGCCGAGCCGCGGCGTGGCCGCGCGGCGGGCCAGGTGCGCGACGAGCACGGCCGTGCCCGCCTCCAAGGCGCACTGCGCGACCTGGATGGGGAAGAGATGGAAGCCGCCCAGGCGGAAGCCGGCGGCCAGGAACCAGAAATAGCCGGGAGCGAGCGTCCACATGCCGTCCCACATCCGCCACTCGTCGCTGTGGACGATGAAGGACCAGGGATGCGGGTTCTCCGCGACCAGGAGCCCGCCGCGGAAGTAGTGGTATTGATGCCGGAAGAGCAGCGGCTCGTCGACGAGGACCACGTAGCCCAGGCGGAGGAGGAAGGCGAAGGCGCCGACGGCCATCCACCCGGGGATCCGACGTCCCATCCGGATCAGAGGTTCTCGATGATCGCGGACGCGAACTCGGACGTCTTCAGGACGCGCGCCCCTTCCATCTGGCGCTCGAAGTCGTAGGTCACGCGCTTCTGGCCGATCGTCTTCTCGAGCGCGGACTCGATGCGGTCGGCGGCCTCCCCCCAGCCGAGGTAGCGCAGCATCATGCCGCCGGAGAGGATGACCGATCCGGGATTGACCTTGTCGAGGTCCGCGTACTTCGGCGCCGTGCCGTGCGTCGCTTCGAAGATCGCATGGCCGGTCGCGTAGTTGATGTTGCCGCCGGGCGCGATGCCGATCCCGCCCACCTGCGCGGCCAGCGCGTCCGAGAGGTAGTCGCCGTTGAGGTTGGGGGTCGCGATCACCTCGAAGTCCTTCGGCCGCGTGAGCACCTGCTGCAGGACGATGTCCGCGATGGCGTCGCGCACGAGGACCTTCGACTTCCACTTGCCGTCGCCGTGCGTGGGCAGGAGGGCGAGCGCGGTCTCGACCTCCTTGCGCGCCTTCCCCTTCTGGTCTCCGGTCATGAGGTCGTAGCCGGGCTCGATGGCGCGCGCGTTGGCCTCGACGGTGGTCGACGCGTCCTTCTCCCTGTTGGCCAGGATCCAGCTCTCGCGCTCGGTCACGACCTCGGCGCGGAACTCGCGCGTGGCCAGCGCATACCCCCAGTCGCGGAACGCGCCCTCGGTGAACTTCATGATGTTGCCCTTGTGCACGAGGGTCAGGCTCTTGCGCTTGAAGTCGAGCGCGTAACGGACGGCCGCGCGCACCAGGCGCTCCGTCCCTTCGCGCGAGACCGGCTTGATGCCGATGCCGCTCGTCTCCGGGAAGCGGATCTTCTTGACCTTCATCTCCGACTGCAGCCAGGCGATGACCTTCTGCGCCTCCGGCGTCCCCGCCGCCCATTCGATCCCCGCGTAGATGTCCTCGGTGTTCTCGCGGAAGATCACCATGTCCACGTCTTCCGGCCGCTTGACCGGGCTGGGCACGCCCTTGAAATACCGCACCGGGCGCAGGCAGACGTAGAGATCGAGCTCCTGGCGCAGCGCGACGTTGAGCGAGCGGATGCCGCCGCCGATCGGAGTGGTCAAGGGACCCTTGATGCCGACGAGGTAGGTGCGGAACGCGTCGAGGGTCTCTGCCGGTAGCCACTCCTTCGTCTGGTTGAACGCCTTCTCTCCCGCCAGCACCTCGAGCCAGGCGATCTTCCGCTTCCCGCCGAACGCCTTCTCCACCGCCGCGTCGAAGACGCGCTGCGAGGCGCGCCAGATATCGCGGCCCGTGCCGTCGCCCTCGACGTAGGGAACGATAGGATGGGAAGGGACGGATAGCGCTCCGCGGGTGATCGAGATCTTCTCGCCCGATGGCGGATTCAGAGGCATGTGTGGGTCCTCGGCGGCGCGGGTGCGGGGCCGCTCAAACTCTGGATATTACCCTGTCGTCGACACGGCCGCCCCTCCTAAACCCTCGCGTTGACAGGACGTGGGCGGACACAATAGATTTACCATCCGGTTGGTCAAGTCATGCCCCGCACTGCAAACCTCGAAGCCCGCCAACGCATCCTGGACGCCGCTCACAAGCTCTTCTACACGGGTGGGCTGAATGCGGTGAGCATGGATTGCGTCGCGGCCGCGGCGGGCATGAAGAAGGCCAACCTGTTCCACTACTATCCGACCAAGGAGTCGCTCGAGCTGGCGGTCCTGGACCACGCCGCGGCCGGCATGAACGAGCACATCGCGCAATTGGCGCGACACTCCTACGACCCCGTCGGCGCCATCCAGCGGATCTTCGAAGAGGCGGCCGGGCTCATGCGTCAGAGCCAGTGCTCCGGCGGATGCTTCTTCGGCAACCTCGCCCAGGAGACGGCTGACGGAAACGAGACGATCCGGCAGAAGGTGGCGCAGCACCTGCACGCCTGGACGACCGAGCTGGCCGCCTTCTTCGAGCGCTGGCGCCAGTCGGGATACTTCCGCGAGGACTTCCAGCCGCACGTCGCGGCCCAGGCCATCCTTTCCCTGCTCGAAGGCGCCCTGCTCTTCTGCAAGGCCAGCAAGAGCCCGGAGCCGGTCGACAGTGCCAAACAG
Organism: Acidobacteriota bacterium; assembly: GCA_003222295.1. Taxonomy (GTDB): domain Bacteria; phylum Acidobacteriota; class Vicinamibacteria; order Fen-336; family Fen-336; genus AA29. Next base: position 9,077 of record QHVP01000514.1, read on the forward strand.
CTTGCCGTGGCGTACCTCGAGGCCGTTCGTGCGTGAGGGGGAAGACGTGCCGCCGCAAGGCGCATCAGGAGACGACATGACACCTTCGAATCGGCCCGACGGGATCGCCGGGTACGAACTGTGGCCCCGCGAGGCGGCCAAGGCGCGCGGCCGGCTCTATCCGGCGACCGTGCTTTATACGGCGTATTCGGTGAGCCTCCTGGCCTGGGCGCTGCGCACGCCCCACCGCCTGACCGTGGCCGCGTTCTTCGCGGGAGGCGTCGCCGCCTGGACGCTGCTCGAATACTTCGTCCACCGCTACATCCTTCACGGCCGTTTCGCCGACGGTCCGGGCGTCGTGCAGCACTTCCTCCACAAGCATTTCGACCCGCTGCACTGGGAGCATCACGCGCGGCCCTGGGACGGCGAGCACATCAACGGGCGCATCATGGACACGCTTCCGTTCTCGATCGCGCTCGTCGCCCTGGCGGGTTTCTTCCCCCTCTGGTCGATGCCGGTGCTGATGGCGGGGCTCCTCCAGAGCTACGTGGTGGAGGAGTGGGTGCACCACTCGGTGCACTTCTACCACTTCGACAACCCGTATTTCCGCTACATCAAGCGGCATCACCTGTACCATCACAGCCCGAAGGGCGGAGACGTGGGCTACGGCCTCACCAACGGGCTGTGGGACATCATCTTCAGCACGCGGATCTCCGCCGAGCAACGCCGCCTGCTCTACGGCCAGGGAAAGGCCGAGGGCCACCTGCTCGGTCAGAGACAGGCCGGGGCCGGTCCGCTGAGCACCGCCTAACCCTCAGGAAGACGCGACGCGCGCGGCGCCCAGCGCGGCCACCAGCTCTCCCGCGCGCACCTTGCGCACCCGACACGCCCGCCAGAGGTCCGGCAGGGCGTGGCCCTCGGCGCTGGCCAGCGCCGCGTCGAGGTACGCGGGCAGGTCCACCATTCCCCCTCCTGCACGGCGCGCCGTGCGACGTCGTCTCCCCCTTCGACGCGCGCGCGCAGTGTTGCGCCGTCCCCGCCGAGGCGCGCGACCAGGGCCTGGCCGGACGCGAGCTCGTCCAGCGTGCGGACGCCGTCCGGCCCCGCAGCGAGCGGGACGCGGCCGAGCTCGCCCGCCCACCCGTTCGCACCGCCGAAGGGACGGCCGTGAAGGCGCATGGCCGCGCCGATCCCGGTGCCCGCCATCACGACCGCGGCCGTGACATCGGACGGCTCGTCGTGGCATTCCTCGGCCAGGGCGGCCGCGGCGTCGTTGATCATCGCGAAGCGCGTCGCCATCAGCGCCGCCGGAGGCCGCCAGCCCACCAGGGCCGGCAGCACGTCGCAGGCCTGCACGCATGGACCAGGACCGACGAGGCCGGGGATCGCGAGGCCGACCGCGGAGGCGGCGTCGCGGTGCGTATCCAGGAAGCCCTCGACCGCCGCGCTGAGCGCACGGCCATCGAAGGCGATCCCCGTGAGTAGACGGTGAACGACACGGCTCCTGGGTCCATCCGCGACCATGAGCAGTTTGGTGCCACCCAGGTCGAAGCCGATGGGCACGAGGATCAGCCCAGTTTCAGGGCGCGCGCTTCGCGGACGCCAGGGACGGTCGTCACCTCGGCCAGCACGTCGGGCGGCACCTCGTTGTCGACCTCGATCAGCATCACCGCGCGGCCGCTGCCCGGCTTCCGGCCGACGGTCATCCTCGCGATGTTGATGTTCCGCCGGCCCAGGGCCTGGCCCAGATGGCCGACCACGCCGGGCGTGTCGTCGTTCTTGACCAGCAGCAGATGCCCCTGCGGGATCGCGTCGACTTCGACGCCGTCCACGTCCACGAGGCGCAGGTGGTTGCGCCCGAAGAGCGTCCCCGCCACCGAGTAGTCGCGCTCGGAGGTCTTGAGCCGGATGGCCATCAGGTTCGAGAACGCGACCTTCGCCGAAGAGGTCGACTCCACCACGTCGATCCCCTTCTCGGTGGCCAGCGCGCGCGCGTTCACGAGCGTGACGTTCTCGGGGAAGGCGCAGCGCATCACCCCGCACACCGCGGCGGCCTGGATCGGGTTGGAGTCGATCTCGCGCAGATCGCCGTAGAGTCCGACCTCGATACGCTCCGGCGTGCCCGGACAGGCCTGGGCCAGGAAGGCGCCCAGGCGCTGGGCCAGATCCATGGCCGGCTTCACCTGATCGTAGACGTCGCCGGTGAGCGAGAAGAAGTTGACGGCGTGCTGGATGATCCCGCCCTTGAGGAAGTCGCGCACCTGGATCGCGATGTCGGTGCCGACGCGCTCCTGCGCTTCCACCGTCTGCGCGCCCACGTGCGGCGTGGCCACCACGCGCGGATGCTTGGCCAGCCGCCAGTCCAGCGGCGGCTCTTGCGCGTGGACGTCGAGGCCGGCGGCGGCCACGCGGCCGTCGTCGAGAGCGGCCAGGAGGGCCTCCTCGTCGATCAGCTCCCCCCGGGCGGCGTTGACGATGCGGGCGCCCCTCTTGACGCGGGCCAGCGCCTGCTTTCCGATGAGGTGCCGGCTCTCCCGCGTGAGCGTGGTGTGCAGGGTGAGGATCGAAGGCCGCGATCTCCATGCCCAGGGCGCGCGCCCGCGCCGCCACTTCCCGCCCGATGCGCCCGAAGCCGACCACGCCCAATCGCTTGCCGGAGAGCTCGACACCGGGGAACGCCTTGCGCTCCCACCGCTGCGCCTTCATGGCGGCGTCGGCCTGCGCGACGTTGCGCGCCACCGCGAAGAGCAGGGCGAGGGTCAGCTCCGCGGTGGACACGAGGTTCCCCATCGGCGAGTTCATCACCATGATGCCCAGCCGCGTGGCCGCCGCGAGGTCCACGTTGTCGACGCCGACCCCGGGGCGCCCGATCACCTTGAGGCGGCGGCCCGCTTCGAGCACTTCGGCCGTGATCTGGCTGCCGCTGCGGATGGTCATCGCGTCGTAGGCGCCGACGATGCGGGCCAGCTCCGCGGGCGCCATCGCCTTGTGCTGGTCGATCTGCCAGCCTTCCGCCTTCAGGAGCTGCAGGCCGCGCTCGGTGACGCCCTCGAGCACGAGGAGCTTGTAGGACAAGGGTCGTCTCCTAGCGCTTGACGCGGCGGAGATATTCCTCCTCCGCCGCGGCGACGCCGCGTCCGATCTCGAAACGATGGCCGACCCGCCGCAGCACGATCTCCAGGGTCGCGATGAGACCGAGGATGTCGGTGGCGTCGTAATAGCCGAGGTGAGCGATGCGGAGGATCTTGCCCTTGAGCTCGCCTTGTCCACCCGCGACGGTGGAGCCGAACTCGGACTTGAGGCCTTTCACGATCGCCCCCGACTCGATGCCGGGGGGAGGATACAGCGCGGTGAGCGCGTCCCCGTGATCGCGCGGGGCGACCAGAGGCAGGCCCAGGGCCGCCGCCGCCTTGCGCGTGGCCGCGGCCAGCGTCTCCGCATTGTGGACGAGCGCGTCGACTCCGCCCATGGCTTCCACCGCGGCCAGGCCCGCGCGCAAGGCGACCACGTTCGAGATGGCGGGGGTGAAGGCCGATTCGCCGCCCGCCTGCGCCTTGCGCTCCCGGCGGAGGTCGAAGTAGAAGCGGGCGGCGCGGGCGCTCTCGATGCGCGTCCAGGCCCGCGCGCTCACGGAAACGAACGCGAGGCCGGGCGGGAGGGCGAGCGCCTTCTGGCTGCCGACGACGGCCACGTCCACGCCCCAGGCCTCGGTTTCCAGGGGCAGGGCGCCGGCGCCGGAGATCGCGTCCACCACGAGCAGCGTGTCCTTGCGCTCGCGCGTGAGGCGGGCCAGGGCCTGGACGTCGTGCGCGGCGCCCGTCGAGGACTCGCTCAGCTGTACGAAGACGGCGCGGATGGCCGGGTCGGCATCGAGTGCGCGCCCCACCTCTTCCGGCGCGACCGCCTCGCCCCACTTCGCGCGGAGCTCCTTCACGTTCATTCCGTAGGCCCGCCCCAACGCCGACCAGCGCTCGCCGAACGCGCCCGCGACCAGGGCCAGCATCGTGTCGCCCGGTGAGAGCACGTTGACGAGAGCCGCTTCCATTCCGCCCGTACCCGAGCCGGCGAGGATCACCACGTCGTCGGTCGTCTTCAAGAACGCCTTCAGGCCCGTGATGGATTCGGCGAAGACCTTGCGGAACTCGTCCGTGCGGTGGTGGGGTATGGGTCGGGCCATCGCCTCCTGCACGGCGGGATGGAGGGGCGTGGGGCCGGGAGTGAAGAGACGCGGCTTCTGGATCATCGCTTATGTCGGAGAGACGGACTTCCGCTCCGTGGAGGCGCCGACGAGGCGCGTTTTGTCTTGAGAAGCGCGCTCCGAATCCGTCCACAGAAACTGTGGAAAACCTTGTGGAAACTTCGCGCGATGAGCCCGTAATTCCATGATCTTTATGGGCTTGGAGCGATTTGCACTCTGTGACAGCAGCAAGACGGAGGCATGCGATTTGCGTGATGGGGTTTTTCTCATCTCGGCGCCGCTGCCGCTCGCTGGCGCGCGGCCTCGACCGCGGGCGCAAGCGCTTCCACCGCGGCGTCGATCTCGGCCGCGTCGTTGAAGCGGCCTAGCCCGAACCGCAGCGCGGTGTAGATCCGCTCGTCTGACAGTCCCAGGGCTCGTAGTACGTGCGATCCCTTGCCGCCCGCCTCCGCGCAGGCCGCGCCCGAGGAGATCGCGATCCGCCCGCCGAGGGAGAGGATCAACGTCTCCGCTTCCGCGCGCGCGATCGAGAGGTGGAGGTTGCCGGGCAGGCGGTGCTCCATCGACCCGTTGACCTCGACGCCGTCGAGGCGCCGGCGCAGCCCCGCGAGGAGGCGGTCGCGGAGCGCCGCGATACGCGCGGGTTCGCCTCCGGCCAGGGCCTCGGTGGCCAGGCGCGCCGCCTCGCCGAGGCCGACGATGCCGGGCACGTTCAGCGTGCCCGAGCGAAGCCCCTTCTCCTGTCCTCCACCCTCGGCCTGCGGTTGAAGGCGAACGCGCGGCCGGCGCGAGCGCCGGACGTAGAGCGCGCCCACTCCTTTCGGCCCGTACATCTTGTGGGCCGAGATGCTCACGAGATCCGTTCCCCACTCATCGACACGAACGGGCATGCGCCCTACGGCCTGCACGGCATCGGTGTGGAACAGGATCCCTCTCTCGCCGCACAGCCGTCCGATCTCCGCGATCGGCTGAACGGTCCCGACCTCGTTGTTGGCCGCCATCACCGAAACGAGGACCGTGTCGGGACGCAAGGCCCGGGCGACCTCGTCCGTGGCAACGATGCCGTCCGGTCCGACGCCGACGACGGTGACCTCGAATCCTTCGCGCTCGATCGTCCGCGCCGGCTCGAGCACGGCCGGATGCTCGAGCGCGGTCGTCACCAGGTGACGGCCGCGCGCCGCCGCTGCGCGCGCCGCGCCCCGGACCGCGAGGTTGTCCGACTCCGTCGCCCCGGAGGTGAACACGATGTCTCCCGGCTCGGCCCCGATCAGCCGCGCGAGCTGGGCACGCGCCTCTTCGACCGCCGCCTGGGCTTCCTGTCCGAACGCGTGCTGACGGCTCGACGGGTTGCCGAACTTCTCGGTCAGGTACGGCAGCATCGCCGCCACCACCGCAGGGTCCAACGGGGTCGTCGCGTGATGATCGAGGTAGATGGGGCGGGGCGGCACACCTCATTCTTTCACCTTCAGGGCGGGACGCGACACCGGCGGCCGGAAGTATGACGCATCACTCCCGGCGCGTATGGCCGTCACAAGACACGCCGCGGGCGGTTGCGTATAGTCCTTCCATGAAGACCCTGGCCGCCGTCGCCGCCTTGCTGCTGGTTTCCGGCGCCGCCAGCGCCCGCGCGCAGGAAACGCCCGCGCCCACTCCTGCTCCGGCCCAGGTCGACGAGCTGGACAACGAGCCGGCGCCGCCCCGGCGTCACCTCCAGGTGCTGCACGATCCGTACGAGATCTCGTCCTTCTATCGCTCCTCGCAGGGCAGCGACTCCTCGGGCTTCGGGTACGAGTCGGCGGGGACGGCCGACCGTTATCCGATCGCCGGCTTCTACCGCGCCGGCGCGCGCGGCCGCTACTCGATGTTCTGGACGAGCGGCTATGGTTCCGGGCGCAACGGCTACGGGATGGGCCGGCGTGGCCGCGGGCTGATCGGAGCGCGGCGCCCGCGCGCTCTCGGCCTCAACGGCGACCTGTGCCTGTTCGCGCCGACGTTTCTGGCCCCCGTGGGTCCGCTCACCGGCGTGTTCTTCGAGCGGTAGGAAGTCCGTGCGCCGGCTTCGCCGGCGCAAGAAGAAACAATCGATCGACGCGGTTAGCGGATAGAGGTGCGGGCCAGTTCGGCGGCCATCTACGAACGCCGGCTTTTAATCGTCCCCGCTCGATCTTAGATGCACGATGCTGGTCACGACCTCGACCAGCTCCTCCGGCACTACCGGCTTCGGCACATGGCTCTGGAATCCGGCGCGCAAGGACTGCAGCCGGTCCTGAACCATTGAATGCGCCGTAAGCGCCACCGCGGGAATGCGGCCGCCGCGCTCCTTCGGCAGCGCGCGGATCCGCCGCATGAGGCTGAGCCCGTCCTCTTCCGGCATGGCGATGTCGCTGACGAGGATCGTGGGACGGTCGCGCTGGAGGGCTTCCATGGCCTGCTGCGCCGAGGAGACCGCCGTCACCTCCGCGCCCGCGCGCTTCAAGACCCACTCCAGCAGCTCGAGCGTGTCCTTGTCGTCGTCGACCACGAGGATCTTGAGCCCGTAGAGGTCCTTCGCCATCCATCCATCCTAACCCGCACGACCGGACCGCGCGCCCGACGGACGCGCTTCGCGCGCCTCATTGGCGGTCGGGCTCCAGACCGAGCACCGCGCGCACGCTGCGTCCGACCTCGCGCGCGAACCTCGCGGAGTAGCTCGAAATCGGTCCCAGGCTCTCGTCCTTCTCCATGCGCTCGACCCGCCCCATCGGATAGAACAGCGTGGTGAGACCGAGATAGGGCTCGTCGCGGCGCGCCTCCTGGCGCATCCAGTCGTCGAAGGCGGCCAGGTCGATGCCGCGAAGCACGAGGCCCGCGGCTTGCAGCGACAGGAGCAGGCCCCAGACCTTCTCCTTCGGCGCCTGCAGATAGACGATGACGCCGTCGCCTTCGGCGAGGCCCAGCGCGGCCAGCGGCGCGGGTGCGGCCTTGCGCGCGCGGCCCGCCATCAGTCTCCGCGCCGCCCGGCCAGGAAGCCGGCGATGCGCCGCACGCCTTCCTCGAGCTCCTCCATCGGCCGCGCGAAGGACACGCGGAGGTAGCCGGGCGCGCCGAACCCCTCGCCGGGCACGACCGCGACCCTCGTCTCGTCGAGAAGGTCGAGGCCGAGGGCGAGCGTGTCCGGCCATCGGGGCGAGAGATGGCGCCCGACGTTGGGGAACGCGTAGAACCCACCCGCGGGTACCACGCAGGTGACGCCGGGAATGGCCGCCAGCGCGGGATGCACGAAGTCGCGCCGGCGCTGGTACTCGTCCCGGAGGTCGGTCACGAACTTCTGGGGCCCGGTGAGCGCCTCCACCGCGCCGACCTGGGCGAAGGTGGCCGGAGACTGCGTGCTGTGCGAGATCAGCGCGGTGCAGGCATCCACCAGCGCACGTGGCCCCAGCACCCATCCGATGCGCCAGCCCGTCATGCAATAGCTCTTGGAGGCGGTGCCGAGGATGACGAGGCGCTCGCCGGCGGCCTCGCGTACCGCGCCCAGCGCCGACTGATGGCGGCCGTCGAAGGTCAGGCGCGCATAGGTGTCGTCGTAGAGGATCGTGAACTTCCGGCGCACGGCCATGTCGCCGATCACGAGCAGATCCTCCGGGTCCACGACGGCGCCGGTGGGGTTGCAGGGGCTGTTGATGAGCACGGCCTTCGTCCGCGGCCCCGTCGCCTTCGAGATCATGCGCGCGGTGACCTTGAAGCCGTCCTTCTCCTGCGCGCGCACCAGGATCGGCTTCCCCCCCGCCAGATGCACGGCCTCCGAGAACGTGGGCCAGTGCGGCGAGGGGATGACCACCTCGTCGCCGCGATCGAGGAGGGCCTGGCCGGCGAGGTAGAGCGCCTGCTTGCCCCCGATCGTGATCGCGACCTCCTCCGGCGCGAAAGAGACCCCGAAATCCTTGGCGTGGCGCGCAGCCACGGCCGCGCGGAGCTCGGGCAGCCCGGCCGCCCCCGTGTAGCGCGTGCGCCCGGCGTCGAGCGCGGCCGTCGCGGCCTGGGAGATGTGTTTCGGCGTGGCCTGGTCCGGCTCGCCCACGGAGAAGTCGAGGACGCTGTGGCCGGCCGTGCGCAGCGCGGCCGCGCGCTGGGCCATGGCGACGGTGGGAGAGACCTCGAGGGCGCGCGCCCGCTGCGAGAGGTCGCGCGCGGAGCCGTCCCGCTCGCGCGGCTTCACGTCCGTCTCCGGCGGCTCTCGCCCTCCGGCGGCGGCCCAGGGTACTTCTCGCGCAGGCGGCGCTCGACCACCGGCGGCACCAGCTCGTGGACGGCGCCTCCGAGCTGGAAGACCTCCTTGACCAGGCGGGACGAGAGATAGGAATAGCTCTCCGCGGGCATCATGAACACGGTCTCGATGCGCGGGTTGAGGTGGCGGTTCATGAGCGCCATCTGGAACTCGTACTCGAAGTCGGAGATGGCGCGCAGTCCGCGCACGATCACGGTGGCCCCGATCTTCTCCGCGTAGTCGACGAGCAGCCCCGAGAACGTGTCCACCTTGATCCGCGACTCCCCCTCGTAGGCCTCGCCGATGATCTGCACCCGCTCGTCCACGGTGAAGAGGGGCTGCTTCTCGGGGTTGAGGAGGATCGCGATCGTGACCTCGTCGAACACGCTCAGGCCGCGCGCGATGATGTCGAGGTGACCGTTCGTGATGGGGTCGAACGAGCCCGGGAAGACGGCCATGGTCTTGCCGCTAGTCATGCCGGGCCTCGTAGAACGTGAGAGTGTGGTCCCCGATGCGCACCGCGCGCGTGCTCACGAGGGCTCCTATTGTCTACGGGAGGGCGCGTTTGTGGAAGTGCTCGGCCACCACCAGCCCCGTCGTCTCGAGCAGGTGCTCCGCGAGCTCGAGCAGCGGCTCGTAGAGGTCGCTCGCGTAGGGCGGATCCAGGTAGATGACGTCGAAGCGGACGCCGGAGTCGGCGAGGGCGGCCAGCGCGATGCGCGTGTCATGATGGACGATCTGCACGTCGCCGCCGGCACTGGCCAGCGCGCGCGCGTTCTCGCGCATGACCTCGACGGCGTCGCGGCTCTGGTCGACGAGGACGACCCGGGCCGCTCC
>QHVP01000511.1 GCA_003222295.1 Acidobacteriota bacterium
ACGACCTCCAGCATCTCGTGGCGCGAGTACATGGCGACCTTGCCCAGGCCGATCTGCTTCTCCAGCGCCTGGTAGGCGCCGAGCAGGAGCTGCTGGCCGGTCTGGCCGCGCGCGTAGAACGTGCGCGAGACCTGGGCCCCTCCGAAGGACCGGTTGGCCAGCGTGCCGCCGTACTCGCGCGCGAAGGGGACGCCCTGGGCCGCGCACTGGTCGATGATGTCGAGGCTGATCTGGGCCAGGCGATAGACGTTGGCCTCGCGGGAGCGGAAGTCCCCGCCCTTCACGGTGTCGTAGAAGAGGCGGTACACCGAGTCGCCGTCGCCCTTGTAGTTCTTGGCGGCGTTGATCCCGCCCTGGGCGGCGATGGAGTGCGCCCGACGGGGCGAGTCGTGGAAGGTGAAGGCCTTCACGTTGTAGCCCTGCTCGCCGAGCGTGGCTGCGGCGGCGCCACCGGCCAGGCCCGTGACCACGATCACGTTGTACTTGCGCTTGTTGGCCGGGTTCACCAGCTTCATCTGGAAGCGGTGCTGGTCCCACTTCTTCTCGATCGGCCCGTCCGGCACCTTCGACGCGAGCGGCATCAGCGGCCCACTCCCGGGTGCGCGGCCGTGCGCGTGTCGGCGCTGCCCTGCTCCCGCACGAGGCCGGTGAGCACCGCCACCGGAAAGGAGATGTTGCCGGCCAGGATCAAGAGCGTGATGAACCCCGCGAACGCGTAGCGCAGGTGGTTGTAGCGGGGATGGCTCAGGCCGAGGGTCTGCATGAAGCTCCAGGCGCCGTGGTAGAGGTGGAGGCCGAGGGCGAGCATGGCCAGGACGTAGAACCCCGAGACGAGCGGGCTTTGGAAACCGGTCACGAAGTTGTGGTACGCGTCGCCGTGGACGAAGTACGGATGGACGGCGTGGACCCCGAACGTGAAGTGCATGAGGTGATAGACGATGAAGAGAAGCACGATGACGCCGCTCCAGCGCATCGTGCGCGAGGCGTAGGTCGACTCCCGTCGCTCGACCTCGCGATAGCCCACGGGGCGGGCCGCGTTGTTGATGAGGGTGAGACGCCAGGCCGACCAGATGTGCAGAAGCGCCGCGATGAGCAGGCCTCCCCGCGCGACCCACAACAGCGTGCCGTGGCCGAGAGCGCGCAGGGACGCGGCGTAGGCGTTGAACGCCTCCGGGCCCAGGTAGACCTGGAGGTTCCCGAGCATGTGGCCGATTACGAAGCCGAAGAGGATCACTCCGGTCAGGGCCATCACGATCTTGAGGCCGAGGGAGGAGCGCAGGAAGGCCATCGAGGTCTCCTAGATTATTGAGTCAGGGGGGGCACTCTTTTTAAGTCAGGGGGGGCACTCACGCATCACCCCCGATGGGCGTTCGCGGCCCCCCCTGAAACCCCCCTCGCAGCGCCGCCACGGCTGCGCGGCGCCGGCGTGCTCTACGTGCCACCAGGGTTCCTATTTTAATCGGGCGACGCCGTTCGGCGCGAACCGCTTACGAACCGGCGGCGGCGGCGAGGTCCCGGGGGGAGACGTGCGGCTTCGTGCGGAGGAGCTGGCGCAGGAGCACGCTCTGGAAAGTCGGCTCCTTGTAGATGCCGTGGTGGTCGGCGCTGCCGATGAAACTGCGCACCACCTCCGGATAGCCGGAGCCCGATTCGAAGTCGTCCGCGCCCGGAAGATGCGATCCCAGCACGCTGGCGCGCGTGACGCGGCCGTCGCCGGCCTCGAACATGACGTCCGCTTCGTGTCGGTTGAGGGGCTCGAACCGGGGGAACGTGCCCTTCTTCTCGGACACGATGCAGCGGGCCAGGGTCGGCATGCAGTCGCCCCCGATGGTGATGACCCGGACCGGGCACGGCGTCCCGGGTATGACGGCCAGCGCGCGGTGGAAATCGCGCGCGCGCACGAGTACCGAGGCCAGGAACTCGTCGTAGGGCACCTTGTCGCGGTCGTCCTCCAGCCCGCTGAGCCGGCGGATGGACGTGGAGCCGAACGGCCCCCAGCCGAATCGCTCCCAGGTCGTGATGTCGTGCAGATCGGCCTCGATCGCCTCGCCTGCGGCGTCGAGCAGTGCGGGCGCGCCTCGCGGCGGAATGATCTGGTATACGGACGGCATGCGCGCGATGACGGACGCGGCCAGGGTGGTGTACGAGAGCCCGACGCGATTGCCGTAGAGCATCGCCTCCAGAGAGTGGATGCTGCCCGCGTTGGGCACCGCCACCAGCACCATGCTATTGATGCGGCGCGCCCCCGCCCAGGTGACGGGCAGGCCCGGGCGCGGCTCCGCGGTCCCATAACGGAGGTAGTAGCGCGCGATGAGGCCGCCCATGCTGTGGCCCACGATGTTGAACCGCGTCTCGTGATCGCCGCGGGCGTCCGCCAGCGCCTCCAACGTCTCGTCCAGGCGCCGCACCGACTCGACGAGGTCCCG
>QHVP01000072.1 GCA_003222295.1 Acidobacteriota bacterium
TACGGATTCGAGGCCACCGCGCGGGCCCTCCCCGGCGAGTACGACGACAACTTCCACCTCCTCGCGCCCGACGGAAGCCAGCGCGTGCTCAAGGTCATGCACCCGGCGCGCGAGCGCCCGCTGATCGACCTGCAGTGCGCGGCGCTCGAGCACATCGCGGCCAGGGTGCCGGACCTGTGTCTGCCCCGCGTCTGCCGCGCTCTCGACGGTGCCACCCTCGCCAGGGCTGAGGACGCCGGTGCCCAGCGCCTGGTGTGGATGCTCACCTACGTCCCGGGGCGGCCGCTCGCGGAGGCGCGGCCTCACACCGCGGAGCTGCTCGGGAGCGTGGGCCGGCTGCTCGGCGAGATGGACCAGGCCCTCATGGACTTCGCGCATCCGGCGGCCGAGCGGCCGGACCTGAAGTGGGACCTCGCCCGCGCGGGCTGGATCCGCGACGCGATGGGTGTGATCTCCGACCCGCGGCGGCGGGCGCTGGTCGAGCGCGCTCTCGGCCGGCACGAGGCCGAGGTCATGCCCGCGCTGCCGCGCCTGCGGCGGAGCGTGATCCACGGCGACGCCAACGACTACAACGTCATCGTCGGCGATCCGCTCCGCCGGCCGCGTCCGGTCAGCGTCATCGACCTGGGCGACCTGCACCGTGGGCTGACGGTTGCCGAGCCCGCGATCGCGGCGGTCTATGCCCTCCTGGGAAAGCCGGATCCCCTGACCGCCGCGGCTTCCGTTGTTCGCGGCTACCACGGCGCGTGCGCTCTGGACGAGACGGAGATCGCCCTCCTGCATACCCTGATCGCCGCGCGGCTCGCCGTCAGCGTCACGAACGCGGCGAAGATGAAGACGAAGTCCGCGGACCCATACGTGACGATCAGCGAGGCGCCGGCCTGGGAGGCGCTGGAGCGCTGGCTCGGGGTTCATCCGCGGCTGGCTCATTACCGGTTCCGCGAGGCCTGCGGGTTGCCACCTGTTCCCCACGCCTCCCGCGTGGTCACTCGCCTTGGGGCGCAGGATGCCGCCCCGCTGCTGTCGGGGATCGACCTGCGAACGGCTCGGAGCCTGGTGCTCGACCTCGGCGTCGGGAGCCGTTTGCTCGGCGCCGATCCGGCCGCCGCCGGGACGGGCGCGCTGACGCGGACGATCTTCGAGGCCATGGAGCGCGCGGGGGCCGCGGTGGCCGTCGGCCGCTACGACGAGCCGCGGCTCCTGTATTCGTCGGCGCTCTTCGGGGCCGGAGCGGCCATCGACGAGCGGCGCACCGTCCACCTCGGGCTCGATCTCTTCGTCGCCCCGCGCACCGAGGTCGAGGCGCCCCTCGACGGCGTGGTGCACGCTCGCGCGAACAATCGTGCCGCGCTCGACTACGGACCTCTCGTGATCCTCCGCCACTCGGCCGGTGACGGCGACACGTTCTTCACCCTGTACGGCCACTTGAGCGCGGACAGCCTCGACGGCCTTGCCGTCGGACAGCGCGTCCGGCGCGGCGAGCCGTTCGCCCGCGTCGGCACGTCCGACGAGAACGGGGGCTGGCCGCCGCATGTCCACTTCCAGGTGATCCTCGACCTGCTCGACCAGGACGCGGACTTCCCGGGCGTCGCGTACGCCCACGAGCGCGCCCTGTGGACCGGCCTGTCCCCCGACCCGAACCTGCTCCTCGGCATCCCGACAGGGCGCTTCCCCGCTCGCGAGGCGTCGAGCGACGCGGCCCTTTTGGCGCGGCGCGAGCGCATCGGGCCGAGCGTACGGCTCTCCTATCGCCGGCCGGTCAAGGTCGTGCGCGGCTTCATGCAGCACCTGTACGACGAGACCGGCCGCGCCTTTCTCGACGTCTACAACAACGTGCCCCTCGTCGGCCACAGCCACCCGCGCGTGGTGCGCGCGGTGCAGGAGCAGATCGGCCTGCTCAACACGAACACGCGCTACCTGCACGACCTTATCGCCGCCTACGCGGAGCGCCTGACCCGTCTCCTGCCCGAGCCGCTGCGCGTCTGCTACTTCGTGAACTCGGGGAGCGAGGCGAACGAGCTGGCCCTGCGCCTGGCCCGGACCGCCAGCGGGCGCGAGGACGTGATCGTGCTCGAGCACAGCTATCACGGCCACACGTCCACGCTCGTGGACGTCAGCCCCTACAAGTTCGACGGCCCCGGCGGGCGTGGGCGGAAGCCCTGGGTCCACGTCGCGCCCTTGCCGGACGGCTATCGCGGACCTCACCGGCGCTCGGACCCGGCGGCGGGGCGCCGATACGCGGACGAGGTCGGGGCGATCGTCGATCGGATGCGGGCGGAAGGCCGCGGCCTCGCCGCCTTCCTGGCCGAGTCGATGCCCAGCACGGCCGGCCAGATCGTGTTCCCTCCCGGCTACCTGTCCGAGGCCTACCGGCACGTCCGCGCGGCCGGAGGCCTGTGCATCGCGGACGAGGTGCAGACGGGCTTCGGCCGGATGGGCACGCACTTCTGGGGGTTCGAGACGCAGGGCGTGGTGCCGGACGTGCTCGTGCTCGGCAAGCCCATCGGCAACGGTTTCCCGCTCGGGGCCGTGATCACCACCCGCCAGATCGCGGCCGCTTTCGACAACGGGATGGAGTTCTTCAGCACGTTCGGCGGCAACCCGGTGGCCTGCGGTGCGGGTCTGGCCGTGCTCGACGTGCTCGAGGAGGACGGCCTGCCCGCGCGCGCCTGCCGTGTGGGCGAGTACCTGCTGGCCGCGCTTCGCGACCTGCAGGACCGCCGTGCCCTGATTGGCGACGTGCGCGGCGCGGGCCTGTTCCTCGGCGTCGAGCTCGTCCGCGACCGCGCGACTCCCGCCGCTGGTCTTGTCGGAGGACGACGCGGACCTGTTCGTGCAGCGGCTCGACGACGTGCTGGCGGAGGACGCGGCGTCGCGCTGAGCCGGTCGACTCGGTGGCGGTCCCGCGGGGCCGATCCGTGTTTTCGATCCCATGACTGTACTCAGATCGAGTACGGTGATGGTCATGGTCACGGCCTCTCTCCAGGACCCCCCGTATGGCCGCCACAATCGCCCGCGGGGGCCCGACCAAGCCCTGTGGAGGGTGCGGGAACCTGTCGCTGGTCGCGCGCTTCTCAAGGGAGGTCGCCCGCGTACTCAAAGTGAGTACAGTAAAAAGCTCGCGAGGCCGTTCCGGGCCCGAGCGTCGCGGTGAGGACCCCCAAGCCGGCGCGAACGCCGCTGACCGCGAATACAATCCGCCTCATCCATCCATGCCGATGAAGTCTGTCGCTGGCCTGGCCCTGCTCCTCGGCGCCACGCGCGCTGTCGCCGCCCCCGCGCCGGTGGCGGCAAGGGATCGGCCCAACATCGTCTTCATCCTGGCCGACGACCTCGGATACGGGGACCTGGGCGTCTACGGCCAGACGAAGATCCGCACTCCCCGGCTGGACCGCATGGCGCGCGAAGGGACGCGGTTCACGCAGTTCTACGCGGGCAGCCCGGTGTGTGCCCCCTCTCGCAGCGCGCTGATGACGGGCCAGCACACCGGTCACACCTACATCCGCGGGAACAAGGAGCACCCCGCGGGTCAGGAGCCGCTGCCCGACCGCGTGACGACGGTGGCCGACGTGCTGAAGCGGGCCGGGTACACCACGGGGATCTTCGGCAAGTGAGGACTGGGAGGGCCGGACACGGAGGGCACGCCGTCACGCCACGGCTTCGACGAGTTCTTCGGCTACTACGACCAGCGCCGGGCGCACTTCTACTTCCCGGAGTACCTGCATCGGAACGGAGAGAAGGTCCCGCTGCCCAACCGGGTGCGCGAGGAGCCGCGCAGCCCGGGCGCCGGTCCCGCCGTGATCAGGGGGCGGTACAGCCACGACGCGATCGCAGAGGAAGCGCTGGCCTTCCTGGACCGGCACCGCGGGGAGCCATTCTTCCTCTACCTCCCTTTCACGATCCCGCATGCGGAGCTGCAGGCGCCGGACGATGCCTACGGCCCGTACGTGGAAAACGGCCGCAGCATCTTCCCCGAGACGCCGTTCGCGGAGGACCACTACGGTGCCCAGGCGATGCCGCACGCGACCTACGCGGCCATGGTCTCGCGGCTGGATCGCGACGTGGGGCGGATCCTGGACAAGCTCGGCGCGCTGGGTCTGGACCGCCGCACGATCGTGCTGTTCACGAGCGACAACGGCCCGAGCGTGGAAGGCGGGAGCGATCCGGAGTTCTTCGACAGCAATGGGCCCTTCCGCGGGGTCAAGCGCGACGTCTACGAAGGCGGGATCCGGGTGCCCATGATCGCGTGGGGGCCGGGACGCATCCCGCCCGGGCGCACCTCGGACCAGGTCTGGGCGCTGTGGGACGTGCTCCCGACTCTCGCCGAGCTGGCTGGCGCGAAGGCGCCCGCCGGCGTCGACGGGATCTCGATGGTGCCGTCGCTCACCGCGCGGGGCCGGCAGCGGCAGCACGACTCGCTCTACTGGGAGTTCTACGAGCAGGGCAGCAAGCAGGCGGTGCGGATGGGGCGCTGGAAGGGCGTGCGCCAGCCGATGCTCACGGGGAAGGTGGAGGTCTACGACCTCCAGACGGATCCGGGCGAGACTCGCGACCTCGCGGTCGAGAATCCCGGAGTGGCCGCGCGCCTGGCCCGCCTTCTCGACCGGGCGCATACGCCGTCCGCACTGTGGAGGGCGCCTTGAGCAAGCCCCACGCCGTCGACGTCCTCGTCTGCGGCGCCGGTCCCACCGGCCTCGTGCTCGCCCTGCGCCTCGTCCGCTGCGGCGTGCGCGTGCGCATCATCGACGCCGCGGCGGAGCCGGGCACGACGTCGCGCGCCCTGGTCGTGCACGCGCGCACGCTCGAGTTCTACCGCCAGATGGGACTGGCCGACGCGCTCCTGGCCGAGGGCCTTCCCTTCACGGCCGTGAACATGTGGGTCCGCGGCCGCCACGTGGCCCGTGCCGTGCTCGGGGACATGGGAAGGGGCCTGAGCCCGTTCCCCTTCATGTTCGTCTGCCCGCAGGACCGCCACGAGCGGTTCCTGATCGAGCACCTCCGGCGGGCCGGCGTCGAGGTCGAGCGGCCGGTGACCCTCATCGATTTCACCCAGGACGGCGGCGGGGTGAAGGCGCGGCTCAAGGACGCGAGCGGCGCCATCCGGCCGGACGAGGCCTCGTACCTCGCGGGCTGCGACGGCGCCCGTTCGACGGTGCGGGACATGGTCGGCGCCGGCTTCCCGGGCGGGACGTACGAGCGCATCTTCTACGTCGCCGACCTGGAGGCCACGGGCCCGGTGATGAACGACGAGCTCCACGTGGCGCTGGACGACGTGGAGTTCATGGCCAGCTTCCCCCTGAAGGGCGGACACACGGCGCGCCTCATCGGCACCGTGCGCGCCGAGCAGGAGAGCGTGCGCGAGTCGCTCCGGTGGGAGGACGTGGGGGGCCGCGTGGTCGAGCGGCTGGGCATCGCCGTCCAGCGCGTCAACTGGTTCTCCACCTACCGCGTCCATCACCGCGTGGCCAGCGCGTTCCAGCAGGGCCGCGCGTTCCTGCTCGGGGATGCCGCCCACATCCACAGCCCGGTGGGCGGACAGGGCATGAACACCGGCATCGGCGACGCGGTGAACCTGGCCTGGAAGCTCGCGGACGTTCTGCACGGCCGCGCCCCGGAGGCCCTGCTCGACACCTACGCGCCGGAGCGCATGGCCTTCGCACAGCGGCTCATCGCCACCACCGACCGCGGCTTCACGGTCGCCACCAGCCCGACTGCGCGCGCGCGCGTGGTCCGCACGCG
>QHVP01000515.1 GCA_003222295.1 Acidobacteriota bacterium
CGGATGTGCAGGTTCTTCTCGCCCCAATTCCAGATCTTGCGCCCGGCGATCTGCCACTCGGCGGCGGTCGTGCCCACGGGCGAGACGCAGCTCTTCCCCTCGAGCCGACGGCCCACGGCGAGAAGGTCTTCGTCCGTCCCGGGCAGGCCGAGCTGGCCGACGTACACGGGCAGGCCGAGGCCGATGTCGAAACGGAAGAGGTCCTGGAGGACGTCGCCGTCGCGCTCGACTTCGAGCACGGTCTGATACAGGTTCGCGATGGCCCGGATATGGGCGCGCGGGCGGCCGGGCGCGGCCCCGGTCAGGTATGCGCTGTAGACGCTCAGGGGAAGGGCGTCGGCGGGCACGAGCCCCGACCGAAGGAGTGGCTCGAGGTCGCGCGCCGGATCGAAAGTCGATGGCCGCCCTTCCGCCCACGCCTTGACCGTCGCCGCGTCCGTGGCCAGCAGCACCGCCTGATGCGCGACCAGCGCGTCGATCTCGGCGTCGGGCAGCCGCGTCGACCAGCACGCGGGATCGCCCTTGCCGTTGGCGCGGGCGAGCTTGACCTGATAGGCGTGCACGCCCCGGATGTTCGCCTCCACGAGCTGCTCGAGGCGCGGGAGCGCCGCGGGCACCACATCCTCGATCGCGGCCGGATCGCCGGTCGCCGGACCATGCCAGACGCTCCCGCCGAACGTCGTCACGTACACCTTGCTCGGGTCGGCGAGGTCCGGGACGACGCGATGCCCCCACTTGAAGTTGAACCCGCGCAGGCGCGTCCAGGTCGCGCCGCGATCGCTCGAGCGGTAGGCGGCCTGGTCGAAGCCGGAGGCATACAAGACGGAGGGATCCCTGGCATCGATGGTCACGTCGTACACATGCTGGGACTGCGGCCGCACGTTCGTCCACGCCTCTCCCGCATCCGTGCTCAGGAAGATCCCGCCGCCGGTATCTCCGCCGGGAGTGGCCACGCCCCAGGCGGCCAGATACAGACGGCGCGGATCGCCGGGATCGACGGCGAGGCCATTGGGGCCGTTGGTGCCGGCGGGAAGGGCCATGCGCGTCCAGTGCTCCGCGCCGTCCGTCGAGCGGTACAGGGCGCCGTCGTCGGCGTCGCCGATGCGTCCGCGCTCGCTGCGGCGCGCCACCACGAGGTACAGCGTCCCGTCGCCCGCGCGCGTGAGGCGCCAGGCGAAGGGCTGATGCGGCTCGAGCCCGTCGTTCTTGAGCGTCCAGGTACGGCCGTCGTCCGTGGACTTGAACACGCCGCGGCCGTAGGCGGTGGCGTAGAGCGTGCGCGCGCCCGCGCGGCTGGTGGGGTCGAGGAGGACGTGCGTGATCGCGCTCTCCGGCATCCCGGTGTTCGACGGCGTCCACGTGCGGCCGCCATCGGTGGAGACGCCGACGCCGCCCTGGAAGCGATCGGGGTCGGTGCGCCGCCACATCTTCGGCCGCGGCAGGTCGTGGGTCCCGCTGAAGGCGCCCCACATGCGGCCCTTCACGTCCGGGTCGAAGGCAACCCAATAGGTGGTGTTGCGCCAGCGCGTGGGCACGCCGCGCGAGGAGCCGATCCAGCTCGCGCCTCCGTCCTCGCTGCGGAAGAGGCCGATGTCGGTGTAGGTGATGAAGACGCGCCTTTGGTCGAAGGGGTCCCAGTGCACGCCGTACGAGCTGGTGACGTCGAGGCCGCGGCTGGTCCACTGGTCCGGGCCGCGGCGCACGGAGTTGACCTGGGCCCAGGTGCGCCCCCCGTCGCGCGTGCGGTACGTGCGGAAGAGGTCGGTGGCGAAGCAGACGTCGGGGTCGCCCGGCGCGACGGCCAGATCGTAGGGAGCGTCGAACCACACCGAATGGCCGTCTTCGAGGGCGCGCTCCTCGATCCAGGAGCCCTCGAGGTTGGACGATGGACGATCGGGCTCGGCGTGGACGACCGCCCACGTGCGGCCACCGTCGGTCGTCTTGGCGATGCCGTTGAAAGGCGGGTCGCCTTCCGCGCGCCGCAGGCCGCGCAAACCCACGTAGGCCACGAGGCCATGATTCGCGGAGGCCGCGATGGGGCCCAGGCTCGGCTTCGAGCCTTTGGCCGGTCCCCAGGCCGCATCGCCGGAGCCGCGTTGCAGGGTGCCCAGGGTGCCGCTCGCGTCCCGCCACGCGCGTCCGCCGTCCTCGGACACCGCGACGCCCGCCGGCGTCGTGACGTAGACGAGCGTGCGCTTCGTCCCCGGATTGCGTCCGAAGCTGCCGGACTGGATCTTCTGTCCGGCGGGCGGATCGAAGCGATGCCAGCCGGCAGCGCCTGCTTCGTACGCGCCCGTCTCGCCGATGGCACGCACGAGCCCCGGCTCCGCCCACAGCGCGAACACGCGCTCCACGTCCAGCTCGCCTTCGCGCGTCCACGTCCGCCCGCGGTCCTTCGAGGCGAGGACGGCGGTGCGACTCGAGGGATGGCTTCCCGGCGGTCCGGGCGCGGTCGCGCTCATGGCGAGGACGAGGTGGCGCTCGTCGGCCGGGTCCACGACCACGGACTGGATGGTCGCGTCCTGGCCGCTCGGATAGAGCGGATCGTCGCTGGTGAACACGCTGTCGGCGTGATCGCCCCAGCCGTGCTCGACCGTGTTCTTCGCCGGGTCCGGAAAGACCATGCTCCAGGTGCGGCCGGCGTCCACGCTGCGCCAGAGCGCGCCATTCGCCGCGTAGAGGACGCGGGCATCGCTCGGGTCGAAGGCGAAGCTCTCCACCACCCCCCCGAGGTGGAACATCCGCCAGCTCTCGCCGGCGTCGCGGGTGAGGTAGGCACCGGTCATGTCGCAGCCAAGGGCGACCAGGCGTGCGTCGTGGGGGCTGATGGCGGGACGGCGCATGGTGCCGCCGCCGCCCGGACCGACGATCGTCCAGGAATCCTGCCGGGGCGCGGGCCCGAGCGCGCCGGCCGCGCCCGCGAAGAGGAGGCCCAGGAGGGCAGTGGCCCAGCGACCGTTCATGCGCGGAACTCCTCGTCGCGGCGCCGCACGCACTCCGCGATCTCAACCGATTGCCTGGACTCCCGGAGGCTCGGCGAGGGCGTCCGCCCCGCGCCCAGGTCGCCGAGGAACGCCTCGTACTCGCCATAGAAGCCACCGAGCACGCACGCGTCGCTGGCCCCACCGAGCTGATCGCCGCCGAGGTCGGCCACGACCTGACCGCGCTCGGCGTGCTGCAGCCGGCCGGGTGAATCCAGGGGCCCCCACATGGGGATGCGAAGGAAGAGCGTGTGCGCGCCGGCGTGGACGGTGGCGCGCTCCACGACCGCCCCCGCCGTGGGGCAGAAGGCCAGATGCGCGGTGGCCCCCGACGCCAGCACGGCGTCCACGAAGATGTTGGCGACGCCGGGTCCGAGCGCGGGCTGCTCGCGATAGCGGAAGCGGGCCTCGGCGTAGTCCGCGCCGGCCAGGAAGCGCACCGCGTCGAGGCCGTGGATCGCGGTCGTGGAGAAATCGGGCTCGCGCTGGTCCACGCGCGTCATTTCGTAGTGGACGTGCTGGATCGCCGCGGGCGCTCCGATGGCGATCAGGCGGCGGCGGGCCTCCTGAACGACGGGGACGAACCGCCGATTGAACGCGACCTGATGCGGCACGGTCCCGCGTCCGCCTCGATCGGCCGAGGCGATGAGTGCGTCGACCTCTTCCGCCGTGCGCCCCGGTGGCTTCTCGAGGAGCAAGGGGACGCCGCGCTCCAGGAGCGGCGCGGCGACGGAAGCGGACAGATGGACGGGCACGGCCAGCACCGCCGCGTCCGGCTTCTCCGCCTCGAGCATGGCCGTGACGTCCGTGTACGCGCGCGCGAACCCGAAACGCTGGCGATGGCGCTCGGCGCGCGCGGCGTCCACGTCGCAGCAGGCGGCCAGCTCCGTTCCGAGATGTGCGGCCGCGTAGCGGACCTGGACAGGGCCGTGAGAGCTCTCGGCGTGCTCACCGCAGCCTATCATGCAGAGGCGCATGGGCTCGGAGCGCTATTCACCTTCGACCGATCGCGCCCCGGTGTCCACGACTTCGAAGTCCGAACCCTTGACCCTGGCCAGGCTTTCCAGGCCTTTCAGGCGGCGATCGGGTGCGATCGACATGAGCCAGTCGCCTCCGTTGTCGGCCACGAACATGCCGTAGGTCTTGAGTCCCTTCAGGATCGCCTGCGCGTGCGGCGGAAAGCCGGACACGTCGAAGTCCTTGCGCAATCGGAGGCGCTCGCCCATGCGCGGCAGGTCCTTTTCCTTGCGGCTGCTGGCCCAGTGCGTCGCGGGCAGCACGTAGGCGCGTCGCGTCTTGCGCACGGTGAAGCGCATCGCATGCTCGACCAGGCCGCGTGCCGCCTCGTCGTAGCGGACCACGGCCGGGAAGATGGGGAGGCCCGCGGCATCGGAGGAGGTCCAACGCTCCGGCCGCAGGGCGCCCGTCTTGAGGTTGAAGGTCGCCTCGTTGGAGGCCTCCCAGCCCGCGTCCGTACGACGTCCCTGCCAGAACTCGTGGAGGAGGCCGTTCACGGGATCGACGACGATGACGTGGCGATCGCCGGTGCCGCTGCGCTGGAGGTCTTCGAGGGTCTGCCCCGCCTTGGGCAGCGCCTTCGTGTCCTCGTTGCGCTGCAGCGGCCAGTTCTCGATGGGCGCGTTGTCGGGGACGGGATAGGGGCCGGGGTCGGACTGGTCCGCGTACAGCAGCAGCTTGACCGGGACCTTCTTCTGGTCGGGCGGCACGATGATGAAGCCCATGTCGAGGTTGTAGCCCAGGCTCTTGTCCGCGCCGATGGACGCGACGATCCGCGACGAATCCGCGTGCACGGGCAATGTGGAGATGTCCTGGTTCCACGGGTTGTCCGGCGGAAAGACCTGCAGCGCGGACAGGATGGCATCCGCCTCCGGCGTGTCGAACATCACGGGCTTCGTGATCTTCGGCATGGGCGGGCGCGGGCGGCCCGCGGCGAAGGCGAGCCCGGCACAGGCGACGGCAATCACGGCGCCCGTCAATGCTTTCTTCACGGTTGGCTCCTGGTCGCTGTCCCCACTTTCCGTATCCGTAGCCGGCCGTCTTTTCCGTTCCACGGCGTCTCCAGCACGCCCGCGTCGTTGGCCTGGGCTTCGAGGCGCCACACCGGCACCCCGGGTGCGAAGGCCGACGTGAGCTGCACGTCGTACGTCGCGCGCGGGACGAGGCCGGTGAGGAGCAGGAACGCGCTCGGCGTGTCCGGGAGCGTGGCCTCGCCTTCGGCGATCGGGGTCGGTCCGGTGGCGAGCAGCACCGCCGCCTCCCCCGCGACTACCGCTCCCGCAAGTCCCTTGCCCTCGGCGATGGGATCGATGCGGAAGGGCGCCGCTCCGCGGTCGCCGATCTCGAGGACGCTCAAGAACACGTCGTCCCGCGCCGCCGCCTTCGGCGAGACCTCGACGCGCCAGCTCCCGGGAACGACGCTGCGGCGGTTGGACGGCGAGAGCTTCTGCATGTCGTCGCCCCAGAAGGTCAGCCACATCTTCTTTAAGTAGGGATCTTCGGGCAGGGGGCCGCCTTCGGCGGGGTCCAGCGGCCAGTTCTGCCCGGAGCCCCAGGTCCCGCCGTACTGGTCACCCGGCGTCCAGAACTCCCAACCCGGACCGCCGCGCGTGATGACGTCGCGCTCGAGGGGGAGCACCGAGTGGACCCGCAACCGGCCTTGCCCGTCCTCGAAGGTCACGACCCGCGCTTCGCCGTAGGCCGTGCCGCCCTGGCCGATCGCCCGCGCCGCCGTCCCGCCCTCCACCTTCGGCTCCGACACGCCGTGCAGCAGCCAGGCCTTGCGGTAGGACGGATCGGTGCTGCGCACGCGATCGAGGACGAAGAGGACACGCGCGTGCGGCAGCCAGGCGAGATCGCGGATGAAGCGGTCCACTTTGCTCGGATGGTAGGCGCCCGTTCCGTCGCCGCGCACGTAGGTGTAGCGGCCGGGGACGGGATCGAAGGCCTCCACGTGGCCGCGGTCCCACAGGTCGCGCGTGTGCCGCCAATCCTGGAGGCTGCGCACGGAGTTCCAGAACCGCGACGAGTCCATGCGCTGGCCGCCGTCGTTGACGGCCGTCCACTTGTTCTCGCCCCAGAAGAAGGTCTCGCCGGGCTGGTACACGAGCATCGTGTTGTGTGCGACGGTGCGCCGGTAGTAGCCGAGGTAGTGCGGGCTCTCCGTCTCCGTGTAGTCCGCGCCCGTGTCCAGGGCCAGGTTCCCCCGGTGGTAGATCTGGAACTGGTTGGTGTCGAGATGGTCGTGCTTCGCGAAGTAGGGACCGCAGGAGAACTCGATCCAGGTCGCGTCGGGTCCCCACCCGTCGCGCAGGACCACGTGGTCGATGCCGGGGAAGCGCTTCTCCCGCGGCAGCTCCGCGGCGGTGGTGCTGGCGGGATCGCGCGGGGCGACCGTGTCGTCCTGCCACAGGAACTCGAGGACGGGAATCCGCGAAGGCGCGGGCACCCAGCCGCTCTTCTGGAGGAACCAGGCCGCGAACGGGTCCTTGAAGCGATGGACGGCGTACCCGAGCACGACGCCGTCGACCGCGTCCAGGTGCGGGAACTCGTTGTCGTCGTCGCGCGCGGTCGAGCCGTCGGGGAGGACCTTGTAGAGATACGTCGGTCCCATGGAGCGGAACACGCCGAAGCGGCGGGCGGGATCGTCCCCGGTCGTGGTGCGGCGCAGCTCCGCCATCAAGGCCAGCGGCGCCCACGTGATCCGCATGTAGTCCATGGACTCGTGATAGCCGCCTTCCGGATTCACGAGGTCGGTCGTTTCCAGGATGTTGTCGAGGGCGCGGGCCGTCTTCTCCCGCATGGGCGCCGCGCGCGCCTCCACGGAGGGATGTCCGTCGACCGCGGCCAGCGCGAACACGGCGAGGGCGAGCTCGCGCACGGTGTGGTTGTGGTAGGAGGCCTGGTCGGGATTGGCCAGCGACTGCAGGGCGAGCATCCGCTGCGCGCCGTCGACCAGCTCCCCGGCCACGCGGTCCTTGAGCGCGGCGTCGAAGCCCCGGAAGCCGTAGAGCCAGTCGAAGGCCAGCGACCAGTTCAGGTAGGGCACGTACAGGTTGGATCCGCCCTTGGTGGGCAGGTGCGTCGTGCGTAGCTGCTCGACGGCCCGCCGCGCGAAGGACTCGTCCCCGGAGACGAGGTACGAGAGGGCCCAGCCCGGGAGATCGTCCGAAGGGCGCGCACCCGACGCGTAGCGCGCCTTCAGCGCGGGCAGGCCCGAGAAGGGATCGCGTGTGGCCAGCAGCAGGCGGGGACGGGCAGGCGGATCCGCCCGTGCGGGCGTGACGACACCGAGTACGAACGTCGCGGCCAGAACGGCCGCCACGCGGCGCGCGCTCATCGCGCTCCTGCCGGCTTCGACGCTCCGGCGATCGCCCGGGCCAGGGCAAGACGTGCCGCCTCGTACTGGTCTCCGGTCTCCGCAAACCCGACCCCCTCGCCCGCGTCCGAGAAGACGCGCGGCACCACCGCGCCGAGCGCCGCATCCACCTCCGCCGTCAGGCGGAGCTGGCGCGCCAGGGTCAGGTACAAATGGTCCTGCAGGCCCCGGCGCAGGTTCGCGAGCTGCACGCTGGCCACCGGCCCGGCGATGCCGCGGTCCTCCTGCGGGTGCACCTTCTCCTCGCCCGGATAGAGGAGGACGCCGTCACCGTTGATGTATCCGTGGTCGGTCTTGTTCGGCTGCCCGCGGTTGTCGAACGTGATCGGGTCGACCCATACGTTCTGCTTGCGCTCGCCCTGCTTCTGGCGGTTGTGCTGCCAGTGCACGCCGTGCCAGTAGAAGTAGACGTCGATGTCGTGCTTGAAGGCCGCCCACGCGATGGCCCGCGCTTCGGTGGCGGGGGCGTCGATGACGATGGCGGGACCGTTGGGCCGCCCGCCGTTGTATGTCCAGTAGGATCGTCCGCGCGCGTGCTCCTTCTTCGCGCGATCGATGTCGAACGACTGCGGCCCCGCGCACCAGATGTCGATGGCCTCGTCCAGCTCGGGCACCCAGTGCTTGGTGACGAAGATGGGCAGGGCCTTGCCCGGTCCGGGATTGGAGTGGACGTTGGAGGCAAGGGTGCGGATGCGCTCGAACTCGGATCGCGCCGGCTCGTCGGGCATGTAGAGAAAAGTCTTGGCCGAGGGAACGGCGCCGCGCAGGAAGGTCATCCACGAATCGGCGAGCCTCCAGGCCTCATCGCGGACGTCCCAGGCGGGAGGCGTTCCGTAGAACGAGCGCGGCACCATGCGGTTGCCCACGCCCTCGCCGGGTCCCTCGTACCCCGCCGCGGGCCTGAAGTCGGACCCGTCGAAGCGGCCACGACGGGCGCCCACCGCGGTTTCGTCGTACGCGTGGACCAGCTCGATCCGATATCGGTGCGCGAAGCGGTGATACGCGGGATCGAGGTTGCGCCCGTGATAGAGCTCGGGCTCCGACGGCTCGTAGTAGACCATCGCGTCCAGGCTGTTGGTGTCGGGCAGCGTGAAGTCGAAGACCTGCAGCTCGACGGGCAGGCGCGTCGCGCGACCGTCGGCGGTCACGGTGACGACGCCGTCGTAGAGGCCGGCGGGCAGATCGCGCGGCGTGTAGACCTCGATCCACAGGGATTGGTTGCGCGATCCCTCGACGCGGAGAGGCAGCCCTCCCCGTCCCCCGCGCGCGTTCTCGGGGACGAGCTGGACCGGCTTCCAGCCCGTCGTGTCCCTGGGCGCGGCGGGACTGCCCGGCTTCCACACCCAGTCGGCGTGGGACGTCTCCGTCACGTTCAGGTAGTGGACGGCGAAGATCTGGATGGGCCGGCCGGCGGACTGCGATGGGTCGGCGCCCGGGGGCGCGTACACGATCCGCACCTTGCCGCCGCGTTGCCGCAGCTCGGGCAGAGCGACGCTCAGCGCCTGTATGCCTTTGCCGTCCGATTCGACCATGACCTGGAAGGCGAGGATCTCGTTCCGCGCCCCGAACAGGCGCGCCGTGTGGCCGTCCCAGGTCTTGTTCATGCCGCGCAAGTCGAGGACGTACGGACTGCCAAGGTCGTCTTGCTCGATCTTCTCCCCGTCGTTCACGGCCCAGAGCCGCGCGACGCCGGCGTCGGCCAGGGCGGGCGACAGCGCCATCATCACGAGGGCGGCCACTCCGAGCCGTCTCATGCCGCGTCCGCCCGGCGCGCGATCGCGCGTACCCGGCCCACGCGGGTGAGCGCGAGGGCGACGAGCAGCGTGAGGACGGCGTAGAACACGACCGTACCCCGCTCGCCCGGGCCCGCCCAACGGATGAGGACGAGGCTGAGGACGCCGACGCCGGCGGTGGCCCGGCTGAGGAACCGGAAGACGGTCGCGGTCGGGTCCACGCTGCCCTGCAGCTCGCGCTCCATGTCGATCGGAGTGGCGAGCCGCGCGAAGAGGCCCTGGCGCCGCGCCACGTGCGCCACGTCGTCACGGCCCACGAGGGCGGAGAGAAGGAAGATCGCGCACGACGTGGGCAGGATGATGAGCACGTTGCGCACGAGGCTCCAGTTCCCCAGGAACGCGCCGTAGCACCCGAGGATCAATCCCACCATGAAGCTCAGGAGGCCGGACCAGGACGGCGTCTTCTTCACCACGAGGCCGAGCAGGGCGGGCGGGCCGTAGGCGAGCGAGATGATCGTGTTGAAGGTGAGCATGACCGCGAAGATGCTCTGGCCCTTGGCGGCCATGCTCATGGCGAGGCCGGTCATGGTCGCGCCCACTCCGAAGGTGGCCGCCCAGCCGACCAGCAGGAGCTGCCGCTCGCTGGCCTGCGGCGCCACCAGCCGCTGGTAGATGTCCTTGGAGACGACGGCTGCGTGCACGTTGAAGAGCCCGGAGAGGCTCGACATGGTGGCGCTGAACATGGCGGCGAGCATGATCCCGACGAGGCCGTTGGGCAGGAGGGTCAGCGACGCCACCGCGTACGAGGCCTCGTGCGGATTGGCGAGGCCCGGCCAGACGGCACGGAGGTCCGGGTGCAGCACGCGCATGGCCAGGGGCGGGATGAACCAGAGGAAAGCGCCCAGGACGAAGAGCGAGAAGCAGAGCAGCGCGACCTTCTTCGCCGCCCGTTCGTCGGCCACGCTGAAGTAGCGCTGGGCCATGGCCGAGGTGTTGTAGCCGAAGCTGACCATGAAGGTCCAGCAGGCCACGTAGAGCCACCCCATGTCCGCGGTCAGGTGGATCGAGGTCAGCTCCGGAGGCAGGCCCCGCATCAGACCGCCCAGGCCGCCCACTCGGGCCAGGGAGACGGCCACCATCACCACCGTGAACGGCATCAGGATCACGGCCTGAAGGAAGTCGGTGATGACCACCGCCCACAGGCCGCCGATCACGCAGTAGGCGAGGATGACCACACCGGAGCCGAAGATGGTCCACACCAGCGGCAGGTCGCAGGTGGAGGCCACGAACAGGCCCAGCCCGTAGAGCATGCTGGCCCCGGTGAAGAGCTGGAAGAGCACCGTGGTCCAGGAGAAGGCCTGGCGGGTGCGCTCGTCGAAGCGCTCGACGAGGTACTCCATGACCGTCGAGATGCGCGCGCGCCGCCAGCGCACCGCGAACACCCAGTAGCCGAGCAGGAACGTGAGGGCGTTCCCGAGATACAGGAGGATCGCGATCAGGCCGTGCTGGTAGGCGAGCCCGGCCGCCCCCGTGAACGTCCAGGCGCTGAAGCCGCTCATGAACGAGCTGAGGCCGGCCACCAGCCAGGGGATGCGGTTCGCGCCGCGGAAGTAGTCCGAGGCGTCCTTGTTGAAGCGCGCCGCGTAGAGCCCGATGCCGACCATCAGGACCATGTAGGCGGCGATGACGGCGTAGTCGATGGCGGCGACGGTCTTCATCAGAAGGGGCCCGCGTCCTGGAGGGCGCGGCGGCTCACGAGGTGAGAGAGGCGCTGGTCGGGCTGGAGCAGCGCGCGCCGGAAGCGGGCCGTGGCCTCGTCCTCGCGGCCGAGCGCGCGCAGCATCAGTCCCTGCGAGGCGAGGACCACGCCGGGAAAGCCCGTCCCCGATTCGAGGAACTTCTCCGACTGGGCCAGGCTCTCTTCCAGACGCGTGCGCCAGGCCGCCTCGTCGGCGCCGCCCAGCCGTCGCGCGGCGGCGTAGGCGTAGGGCAGGGCACGGAAGAACGCCTCCCGGCCCTCCGTTGCCTTCTGCCAGTGGCGTCGTGCCGCCGCGTCGTCTCCGGCCAGGGACGCGATCTCGCCCGCCGCGTACTGCGCGCGCGGCGCATCCACGAAGACGTCCATGCCGTCCTTCGTGAAGGCAAAGCCCGGCGCCTCGCGGCCGAGGCCTTCCACGATGGCGAGGGCGTCCGCGCCACGGCCGGTCCGGGCCAGCGCCAGCGCTTCGAGGAGCCGGATCTCGACGAAGACCTGCCGCACGTTCGTGCCTCCCTCCTCGCGCGCGAAGAAGCGCCCGGCCAGGAGCGCCTTCGCCTCGTCCGCGCGGCCGTCCTCGGCCAGGGCGAGGGCGAGGCGCTGGAGCAGCTCGCCGGGCATCTGCGCGCGGTCGGGATAGCGGGTGAGCGCGGCGATGCGCTCGGAGGTCGGTCGGCCGAGCAGGCTCAGGGCCTGGTCCGCGCCCTGGTAGAGATCCACGTTGGTGGGGTCGGCGCTCATGCCTTCCAGGAAAGCGGCCAGCGCGCCCTCCACGTCCCCCTGGATCTGCAGGAGCGTGCGGCCGAGGTTCCGATGGAGGACGGGCAGGGTCCGGTCCAGGCGCCGTGCCTCCTCCCACTCCCGCACCGCATCCGGCGCGCGGCCGGAGGCGAGGAGGAGCGTGCCCAGGAGGAAGTGCGCGATCGCGTCCCGGGGATTGGCGGCGAGGGCACGCTGGAACACGACCAGCGATTGCGCGCGGCTCGGGAAGACGTAGCGCGTGGACAGCTTCGACGCCGCCGCGTAGTCCGCGAGGCCGGACCCACCCTGCTTCTCGCGCGCGTAGCCGCGGTAGTACACGACCTCCGGATGGTCTTGCGGGGCGACCGCGCCCGGCTCGGTCCGCAGCCCGCCGACCGCCGGATAGCGCCGGTCGAGGAGATCGAGCGCGTCCGCGTAGAGGCCGGCCGCCGTGTACTCGGTGGCCAGGTTCAGGACGCGATCGGGGTCCGCGCCCAGGTGCTCCCAGAGCGCGGCGTCGGGCGTTCCCAGGCGCACGGCCTCGTAGCGCAGGAGCGACGAGGTCGGATCGACGGCGCGCCACTCGCGGAGGCGGCGCGTCGCTTCGGCGGTGCGGCCCGCGTGGCGGAGGAGCGCGACTTCGAGGGCCCCCGCGCGCACCGCGTCGGGGGCGGCTTGCGCCGACTCCGTCAGGCGATCGAGAGCCCGCTTGAAATCGCCGGCACGCCCGTCCGCCTGGGCCAGCTTGAGGAGCGCCGGGGCGCGGAAGTCGCGGAAGTGATGCGCGGCCTCCCATTCCGCGCGCGCCTTGCCGTCCTGGCCCAGGCCTTCGTGCGCGAGCCCGAGGTAGTACTGGACCTCCGGGTCGGTCGTGTCCCGCGCCTGCGCCGCGTCCAGCAGGGGCGCCGCTTCCGCGTAGCGGGCGAGGTCCACGGCGAGGCGGCCGGCGGCCTTGAGCAGGGCCAGGCTGTCCGGGAAACGCTTGCGTCCCACCGCGTAGGTGTCCCACGCGACCAGGCGCTTGCCGTTGAGCTCCTGGTCCGCGCCCGCCTCGAGGAGGTCGCCCTCGCCGCGCCGAGCGAGCGGCGGCATCTCGCGGACGGGCTGGGGACCGAGCCGGATCTCCGACGCAGGCCGCGGGCAGCCCCGCGAACGTGCGCTGCGCCGCCTGCGCGGGGGTGAGGGAAAGAGGCTCGCTGCGCACGACCTGCCCGCCGTCCTTCACCGCGAGGGTGCCGCCGCTCACGGCCGCGCTGACGTTGAGGCCGACGCGGCGATCGACGGCACTGGCGGACGAGGACGGCGTGCGCGTCAAGTGCAGCGTGGCCGCCGGGTTCGCGCGCGTGATGCCGCCGATCTCGCGCACCGGCATCCAGTACTCGGTGAAGCGGATGGACTCCTGCGGGGCCAGGAACGCGTACGTCTCCTGGTTGCGGAAGAGGCCGGACTGCACCTCGACGTACGCGCTCTCGTCGTCGGAAAGCGCCTTGCGCCAGTCGAGGCCGTCGGGGTCGCTCCCCCACGACCAGAACTTCTTGGTCGGCGAATCGAGCATGGACGAGTAGTGCACGACCCCGGCCCGCGTGCGCGGGTGGTAGACGCCCATGAACGGCTCGCGGCTGCCGTGGCTGAAGAGGGAGACCGGCCCATAGATGTGATTGCCCGGCATGGTCAGATCGACGCCGGCGGAGTTGACCGGCCAGGTGTCGACGTCCCGGAACCCGTGCGAGGCCGTGAAGCGCTGCGGGTAGTGGATGCGGCTGTCGTCCCAGACGCGCACGCCGGCGTTGCTCCACCAGTAGAAACGATGCCGCAGGGACGTGGGGTTCTCGAGGGTGATCGACTGCTCGAGCAGCGACCGGCCCGGACGCAGCGTCAGCCCGACCCGCCACCGCATGCCGTACACGCGGTCCACGTTGCCGATCCATACCGAGGCGCTGCCGTCGGGGTTGCGGGCGGTGGCCCAGTCGACCGGCGACACCGTGGCCCAGTTGTGGGAGACGGGGAAGTTGAACTCGATGCCGAGGGCCACCCACGAGCCGCGGTACGACACCTGCGCCTTCTTGAGCGCGGTCTGCACGTAGAACATGTCCGCGCCGTTCGCCTTGTCGACGCAGTTGTAGAGGTGCCCACCGAGGTCGGGGAGGACCGCGCAGCGCAGGTACTCGTTCTCCAGGTTCAGCGTGCGCCAGCGCTGGACGGAGCGCCGATCGGTGAGGTTCTCGCGCAGCGTGTAGGGGTAGTTGAACCGGCGCGTCTGGAAGACGTCGAAGGGCGGGTTGGCGTCGGGCAGCCCTTCCTCGTAGGTGGGAATGTCCATCGTGCCTTCCCACACCCGCACGGCGGTGGCCGGCGTCTCGACCCGGACGGGTGGCGCGGCCGCGGGGGATCCGGCGAGCGCGGCGAGCAGGACCGACGAGACGAGTACGCTCATGCCTCCGTCCTTTCCACGAGGGCCGCGGACTCCTCGTCGAGAAACAGCGTGGCGTGGGGATGCCGCCGCAGGATCGACGCCGGACAAGCGGTGGTGACCGGTCCATCGAGGGCGGCCCCGATGGCCGCGCGCTTCGCGGACCCGGGCACGATCGCCGCCGCGCGCGGCACTCCCATTATGAAGGGAACGGTGAGCGAGAACGCGGTGCGGGGGACGTCCTCGAGGCGGGCGAAGCCGCCGTCGTGGACCTGCTGGCGCCGGCAGGGCTCGTCGAGCTCCACGACCCGGACATCGAGCCTTTCCGCGAAGTCGCAGACCGGCGGATCGATGAAGGCCAGGTGGCCGTTCTCGCCCACGCCCAGGATCGCCAGCCCCGGGCGCTCGCGCTGGAGGAGCGCGGCGTAGCGCGCGCACTCGCCGGCCTGGTCGGAAGCTTCGCCGTCGATGCCGTGGAAGGCCCGCACCCGCACGTGATCGAACAGCCGCTCGGCCAGGAAGCGGCGGAAGGACGCGGGGTCGGCGCGCAGCGTGGCCAGCATCTCGTTCTGCGAAGGGGCGGAGGCGAAGATGACGGCCGCCCGGCCTTCGCGGTCCGCCATGTCGCGGATGCGGCCCGCCACCAGGCGCGCGGCCGCCTCGCCGAGGGTGGGACGGTCCGGATGCACCTCGACCGCCAACCGGCCGCGACCGAAGCTCCACGCCGGCGGTCGTGGCGGGAGGGCCTCGGGTTGATCGCCGAGGCGCCGGAGCACGCTCGCCGCC